>JAZRGP010000373.1:0-7292 GCA_045644225.1 Christensenellaceae bacterium
CCTTTTTCCCTGCGCTTCCTTACGGCGATGCGATCTCCGCAGGTCAGCACCATCACGGTCTTCTGCTCGGTCTTGCGCTGCTTCTTTTCCGCACGGACGGGGTATTTCAGTTCCTCCCCTGCTTTATGCGCCGCGCAAAGCTCCGCAAGCGGACACTCCGCACATTTCGGTGCGCCGTTCGGCAGGCAGATCATCGCGCCGAGTTCCATCAGGCTCTGCGTAAAATCTCCTCTGTCCGCATCGGGATACACCTCCGCGAGCCTTGCGGAAATATCCTTCCTGACAGAGAGGTCATCCGTACACCGCGCATCACAGAACAAGCGGGATATCACACGCAGGACATTCCCGTCGACGGCAGGCGTCGGCAATTCAAAGGCGATGGATGCGATCGCACCCGCGGTATAATCCCCGATCCCCGGGAGCGAACGGATCTTATCGTATTTACAGGGGAATATCCCGTTATGCTCCGCACAGATGACCTTAGCCGCTTTATGCAGATTCCGCGCACGGGAATAATAGCCGAGCCCCTCCCAATATTTCAGAAGCTCGTCTTCCTCTGCTACCGCAAGCGAACGCACATCGGGGAAACGCCCGAGAAATCTTATATAGTATTCTATAACCGCCTCTACACGAGTCTGCTGCAGCATGATCTCCGAGATCCATACGCGGTACGCATCGGTATTCTCCCGCCATGGCAGGATGCGTTTATGCTCCCGATACCACAGAAGCAGAGGCGATACGATCTCCCGCATCAATAGCCGAGTTCCTCGCCGACGATGATAACGTGGAATTCTTTGTTGCGCGTAGGTGCCTCGTGCTTGATCGTTACGCGGCACATTCTGTCCGCAGAGCGGCAGTCATTGCACTTGCCCGTCAGCGCGCAGGGCAGCTGCTTCTTGAGGCGCTTGCCGTTGAGCGGACAAGCAACGGTCTTGATATGCTCCATCGCGGAAGCTTCATCCGCAGCAAGCTTGTTTTTGCCTGCGACAACGATGATCTTGTCGGGACCGTAGATCAGACCCGCAGCACGGTTGCCCGTACCGTCGATATTGAGGAGCGTTCCGTCTTCCGTAATGGCATTGGAGGAGCACATATACACATCCGCCATCACACCCATTTTCATCGCCTTCGCGGGGTCTTCGCCCATCTTCGCAGCATAAGCCGCGCTGTATACCGTATAGCCCGCTTCCACGACGGCATCCTGAATGCCTGCCTTAAAGATCGTGACGCTGCCGCCCATGCCGATGCTCTCCGCACCCTTGATGAGCTCCATTACGCGTTCCTTTGCCGCAGCGGCATCTTCCGCATATTCCGCAAGGAATCCTCTTTTATTTAAATTATCGATGGTGTTTTTGATTCTCTGATCCATGTTACACTCCTCTTATATATGTTACATTAATATAATTTATGTATTTTTCTTCAGCATAGCATAAATTCAAAACAATGACAACTCACGTATTTTTCCGTAAAATTTCTCGCTTCCCCGTTGCATTTTTTCCGCTTTTCCTCTATTATAAGATTGATATTTTATTGGAGAAAATACATGAGCAGACAAGACAACATCAGAAATTTTTGCATCATCGCACATATTGACCACGGTAAATCCACGCTTGCAGACCGTCTGATCGAAAAGACAGGCACGGTTTCCGAGCGCGACATGTCCGATCAGCTCCTTGATACCATGGAGCTTGAGCAGGAACGCGGCATCACGATCAAGTCTCAGGCGGTACGTATGTTCCACCATAAGGACGGTACGGAATATACCTTCAACCTCATCGACACGCCCGGTCATGTCGACTTCACCTACGAAGTATCCCGCTCCCTCGCAGCCTGCGAAGGCGCGATCCTTGTCGTGGATGCAACGCAGGGCATCGAAGCACAGACCCTCGCAAACGTATACCTCGCTCTGGATAATGACCTCGAGATCCTCCCCGTCATCAATAAGATCGACCTTCCCTCCGCTCGTCCCGACGAAACGGCAAAGGAAGTCGAAGACGTCATCGGTCTCGACTGTTCCATGGCGCCCCGCATCAGCGCGAAGGAAGGCATCGGCATCGAAGAAGTCCTCGATGCTGTCGTAGATTATCTCCCTGCTCCGCACGGCGATTCCTCCGCTCCGCTGAAAGCTCTTGTCTTCGACTCTTATTACGATAACTACAAAGGCGCGATCAGCTATGTCCGCGTCAAGGAAGGCACGGTCAAGCCCGGTTCCCGCATCCGCTTCATGGCGCAGAAGAAAGATTACGACGTCGTGGAAGTCGGCATCTTTTCGCCGAACCTTATCCCCGTCAAGGAACTCAAGGCAGGCGACGTCGGCTATATCGCAGCCAGCATCAAGAACCTCGCAGATACACGCGTCGGCGATACCATCACAGACGCGAACAACCCCACGGCAGAGCCCCTGCCCGGCTATAAGAAAGTTACCTCCATGGTATTCTGCGGTATCTACCCCGCAGACGGCGCTCATTACGACGACCTCCGCGATGCGCTCGAAAAGCTCCAGCTCAACGACGCATCCCTCGAGTATGAACCCGAAGTATCCGTTGCCCTCGGCTTCGGCTTCCGCTGCGGCTTCCTCGGTCTGCTGCACATGGAGATCATCCAGGAACGTCTCGAACGCGAATTCGACCTCGACCTCGTCACAACAGCTCCCAGCGTAAGCTACAAGGTCATCAAGATGAACGGCGATGTCGTGGACGTCGATAACCCCACGAACCTCCCCGATCCTGCAGAGATCGATTATATGGAAGAACCCATCGCAAACGTCTCCGTCATGACTCCCGAGCAGTATGTCGGCGCAGTCATGGAGATCTGTCAGGAAAAACGCGGCAACTTCCGCAACATGGAATACCTCGATGAGACCCGCGTCACCCTGCATTACGATATCCCGCTGAACGAGATCATCTACGACTTCTTCGACCTGCTGAAATCCCGTACACGCGGCTACGCGTCCATGGACTATGAGATCAGCGGCTATCAGAAGAGCGACCTCGTCAAGCTGGACCTCCTGCTGAACGGCGATATGTGCGACGCACTCTCCATCATCGTTCATAAGGACCGCGCATACAACCGCGGCAGAACCATCGCAGAAAAGCTCAAGGAAGCGATCCCGAGACAGATGTTCGAGATCCCGATCCAGGCTGCGATCGGCGGCAAGGTCATCGCAAGAGAAACTGTTAAGGCACTCCGCAAGGACGTTCTTGCAAAGTGCTACGGCGGTGACATCACGCGTAAGAAGAAGCTGCTCGAAAAGCAGAAGGAAGGTAAGAAGCGCATGCGTCAGGTCGGCTCCGTAGAGGTTCCCTCCGAAGCATTCATGGCCGTCCTCAAGATGTGATGAACGGACTTTATATCCACATCCCCTTCTGCGAGCGGAAATGCCTTTACTGCGACTTTCCCTCCTATGCAGGGTGTCTCAGCGAAGCAGACCGCTATATCGATGCCGTGATCAAGGAAGCCTCGGAATTCGAAGGCTTCGCACCCGAGACCGTATTTATCGGCGGAGGAACGCCCTCCGTTCTTCCCACAGGAAAGCTGAAGCGGCTCATCGACGGCATCCGCAGATATATTGATTTTAAAAATGTGACCGAATTCTCCTCCGAGGCAAATCCCAATTCCTTCGACGCACAGACTGCGGAGGAATTTGCCGAGATCGGCATCAACCGCCTGAGCCTCGGACTGCAGACCGCGGAACCGCGTCTTTTAAAGCGCATCGGCAGGCTGCATACCGCGGAGGACTTCACCAACGCAGTTCACTGTGCGATCGATGCAGGCATCACGAACATCAATGCGGACCTGATGTATTCCCTGCCCGAGCAGACAACAGAGGATATCGAGCATACGCTCGGCTTCATCCTTTCGCATCCGCTCTCGCACATCTCCGCATATGCGCTGAAATTAGAGGAAGGAACTCCGCTCTATCGCGAAGATCCTCCGCTGCCCGATGAAGACCTCGACCGGGAAATGTTTCAGCTGATCTGCGACCGTCTCGCGGAAAGCGGATTCCACCGCTACGAGATCTCCAACTTCGCAAAAGAAGGCAGAGAATGCCGGCACAACCTCGTCTATTGGCATGTCGAGCCTTATATCGGACTCGGCGCAGGCGCACACTCCTGCTATAACGGAATGCGCTTCTCCAACCCGCGCACGATCGGGGCATATATCGCAGGCGAACCGCGGGAAAGCGAAGCCGCAGAACCTCAGTTCGAGAAGATCATGCTCGGCACGCGCCTCACAGAAGGCATCGATGCTTCCCTGCTTCCCGATACCGCAAAAGTGCAGGCTTTTCTCAAAATGCTTAAAAGCCACGGGCTCGCGGAATGCGCCGACGGACGCTTCATGCTCACCCACCGCGGAATGGACATCCAGAACGAGATTTTAACAGAGTTGTTCACAAGGATTTAACAAATATGCACTTGACTATATCATAGGAAAGTGCTATTTTTATATCAAGGTATTAGCACTCAGTTAAGACGAGTGCTAACAAAAGCAGAAAGGAGCAAGATCACCCATGGCTTTAACAGACAGAAAGCTTCTGATCCTTCAGGCGATCATCGACGATTATATCCTGACGGGCATCCCGGTCGGCTCCAGAACGCTCTCCAAGCGCGAGGATATCAAGTTCTCCTCCGCGACCATCCGCAATGAGATGGCCGATCTGGAAGAAGAAGGATATCTGGAGCAGCCGCACACCTCCGCAGGCAGACTTCCCTCGGATAAGGCATACCGACTCTACGTCGATACGCTGATGCGCACGTCTCGGCTGAGCGAAAATGAGATCCGCTATATCCGCGGATATTTCTCCGACAAAATGGGAGAGATCGAATCCGCGATCAACAATACCGCAAAAGTGCTCTCCGACATCACGAACCTTACCTCTGTGGTCATGACACCGCAGATCTCCAAGGTCAAGCTGAACCGCATCCAGCTCGTCAAGCTCTCGGGCCACCGCGCTCTGCTCGTGATCGTCTTCAACACAGGCCATTTAAAGGACGTCATGATCCACGTCCCCGAGGATATGGATTCCTCCTACCTCGACATGATCTCCAACATGCTCTCCGAGCGCATCCGCGGACTGACGCTTCCGCAGGCGATGAGCGAGATCAACAAGATCATGAACGGTGACCTCGCTGTCCACAGACAGTTTATCGAGAACATTCTCACTGCGGTACGCAGCAAATCCGCTGAGCAGGCAGGCAACCAGCTCATCCTCGGCGGCACACAGAACATCTTCAACCATCCCGAATATCGGGACGTTGAAAAAGCGAGAAGTTTCCTCAAGCTGATGGAAACAAAAGAACCGCTCTACAACATGCTCTCCCGATCCACGGATATGGAATTCACCATCCGCATCGGCAAGGAGAACGAGATCGACGAGTTGAAAGACATGAGCGTCATCACAGCGACCTACCGCGTCGGCGATACCAACCTCGGTTCCTTCGGCGTTATCGGACCCACGCGCATGAACTATGCTAAGGTCCTCTCGGTCATGAACCTCGTCGGAGCAAGCATCAATGAGCTCTTAAGCTGCTTTGTCAGCATCAATGATAAGGAAGAAGGTTAAGAATGGACATCGAACAGAAAATCGATCAGGAAAAAGAAGAAGTGACCCTCGGTCAGGATGCCGAAGAACAGGCAGTTCCCGAAGCAGCTTCCGCTGAACCCGAAGAAAAGAAGGAAAAGAAAGCAAAGAAAAAGAGCAAAGCCTCTCTCGAGCTGGAAAAAGCTCAGGCAGAAGCAGAAGAATATAAAAACGCTCTGATCCGCGAACGCGCTGACTTTGATAACTTCCGCAAGCGCAACAAAGTCGCAGTTTCCGATGCATATGCAAACGGCACAGCGGATGCGGTCCTGAAGATCATCCCCATGATCGACAATCTCGAGCGTGCTGCCGCGATCGATTGCGCAGATGCTGCATATAAGGCAGGCGTTGAGCTCGTTCTCAAGCAGTGCCTTACGACACTCGGTGAAATGCACGTCGAGCAGATCGAAGCAGAGGGCAAGCCCTTTGACCCGAACTTCCACAATGCCGTCATGCAGGTCGCTCCCGAAGAAGGCGAAGAAAGCGGCATCGTAAAGATCGTCCTGATGAAGGGCTATAAGATGGGCGACAAGGTCATCCGCCATGCAATGGTTCAGGTAACGGAATAATTTAAAATCAAAATTTAAAAAGTATAATATATATCATTTGGAGGTAAAACATCATGAGTAAGATTATCGGTATCGATTTAGGTACAACGAACTCCTGCGTAGCAGTTATGGAAGGCGGCGAACCCGTCGTTATCCCCAACGCCGAAGGCGCTCGTACAACAGCAAGCGTTGTTGCTTTCACAAAGTCCGGCGAAAGACTCGTCGGTCAGGTCGCTAAGCGTCAGGCTGTAACAAACCACCAGAGAACGATCGCTTCCATCAAGAGAGACATGGGTACAGACAGACGCGTTGCGATCGACGATAAGGCATATACTCCTCAGGAGATCTCCGCAATGGTACTGCAGAAGCTCAAGGCTGACGCAGAAGCATACCTCGGCGAAACAGTTTCTCAGGCAGTTATCACAGTTCCCGCTTACTTCTCCGACTCTCAGCGTCAGGCAACAAAGGACGCAGGCAGAATCGCAGGTCTGGAAGTTCTCCGTATCGTAAACGAACCCACAGCAGCTGCTCTCTCCTACGGTCTCGATAAAGAAGACAGCCAGAAGATCCTCGTATACGACCTGGGCGGCGGTACATTCGACGTATCCCTCCTCGAGATCGGCGACGGCGTTATCGAAGTAATCGCAACAAACGGCAACAACCGTCTCGGCGGCGACGACTTCGACGAAAAGATCATGCAGTGGATGATCGCAGAATTCAAGAAGACAGAAGGCATCGACCTCTCCAAGGATGCAGCAGTTATGCAGCGTCTCCGCGATGCAGCTGAAAAGGCTAAGATCGACCTCTCCGGCGTAATGCAGGCAAACATCAACCTTCCCTTCATCACAATGGACGCTACAGGTCCCAAGCACCTCGACCTCACACTCTCCAGAGCACAGTTCGACAACATCACAGCTGATCTCGTAAAGGCTACGGAAGGCCCGCTCATGAGCGCGCTCAGAGACGCAGGTCTCTCTGCTTCCGAGATCGATAAGGTCGTCCTCGTCGGCGGTTCCACAAGAATCCCCGCTGTTCAAGAAATGGTCAAGAAGCTCACAGGCAAGGAACCCTTCAAGGGCATCAACCCCGATGAATGCGTTGCTCTCGGCGCAGCGATCCAGGCAGGCGTTCTCGGCGGCGAAGTCAAGGACGTTCTTCTCCTC
>JAZRGP010000374.1:0-2039 GCA_045644225.1 Christensenellaceae bacterium
TGCGGAACATCCGTCTGATCGCGGCAGGTTCGCTGGACTGCCCGAGGATCCACATCAGCTTGGTCAGCGCAGCCTCTGTCGTCATATCGTAGGCTTCGAGGAGGTTATAGCGATCCTTGATCTCTCCGCCGACGCGGTATACGGACATGTCGCTGCCGTCGTTTGCGACCTGCGTGGTCATGACGATGACCTTGCCTTCGCTTGCGTAGCGGTCGATGATCTCGGAGAAAGCCTGCCCCGAACCCTGCGGCAGACCGCCTGTGCCGTAGCTCTCGATGATGACGGCATCATGCAGGCGCAGATAGCAGTCGAGGAGCTCTGCGGATGCGCCGGGAGTCAGCTTGATGACGCCGACACGCTCGGAAAGGCTCTTGCAGAAGATGGGCCAGCGGTAGTTTGCCGCAGGCTCGATATACGAGAAGAGCTGACCGTCGCGGATCGCAGCGAGGAAAGGATAGTTCACGCTAGAGAATGCGTTGTAGTTCTTGCTGTAGGTCTTTTTTGCGCGTGTGCCGAGGATGACGTTTCCGTTGAATACGATCTGTACACCGCCTGCCCGCTCGAAGGATGCATAGGTAAAGCTGTCCGCGAGGTTCACGCGGGCATCTGTGGATTCCATGTCGATGGGCTTCTGCGCACCCGTGAGGATGATGGGTTTGGGAGAATTCTGGATCAGATAGGAGAGCGCCGCGGCGGTATATGCCATGGTGTCCGTGCCGTGGGAAAGCACAAATCCGTCGTAATTCTCATAGTTCTCCTCGATCGCAGCAGCCATCTTCAGCCAGTGTGCGGGAGTAATGTTGGTGCTGTCGAGGTTAAAGAGCTTGATCGCGTCGACTTCGCAGAAGCTTCGCACCTGCGGAACATAGCTCAGGAGCTCTTCCGAGCTCATTACGGGCGTAAGCCCATGTTCGGAGCGGCGGGATGCGATCGTGCCGCCTGTTGCAATGAATAAAATGCGTTTCATGTGGTTTCTCTCTTTATTTATCGATTAAAAAAGTATAGTTGTTTAAATGTAACGGATATTTTCAATTACGATTTTATCTGCCAAAATTCCGAAGAAATCGTGAAGATCCAGAAAATACAGCGGAGACTTCGAATTGCTGCGTTTGCTTATGCGGATGCGCAGTCCGTCGAGCGGTCCGCGGTGATCGGATCTCAGTTTTTTGATCAATTTTTTGATCTTGTTTTCGTATGCATCGCAGAAGTAACTGTCGATGTTTTCGATCCGCAGTGTGCATACGATGTTTGGAAACTCTTTGGATATGTACTCAATGAAGATGATATCGGCTTCTTCGGCTTTTATGACAGGCGGCGAGGCGAGCAGATTGCGGCGATGCTGATCGGCAAAGCGTTTTTCGGTATAGTCAATGACTGTGCCTTTATTAACAAGCTGGATGCGGATGATGCGCTGAATATGATGCGGGAACTTAAATGCGTTTACATCTTCATCCGATATTGTGCTATGTTCCACAACTAAAGAATCCATTGTTTCAAAACGATCACTTCCATAAGGGATGAGTTTGTTAAACAAATATTGAAGCGCATCGCTTTCCGAGGGAAAACCGACACAGTTATATTCTTTTCCTCTTTCTCTGTAAAACACTTCCCAACCGAAATAATTCTTTCTGATACAGAATCCCTCTTTTACAGGATCATCAAATAAAACAAGCTCTTTGGAAATATTATGCTTTTCCAAAAGATTGAAAAATTCTTCCCTTGTCATAATAAAACCTCAAAAGTCGTTGCGTATTACTGCATCTCGCCAAGGATCAGGCGGTAATGCTGATAGAATTCTTCAAAGGTATCTGTCTCGATGGCTTCGCGGATGCGGCGCATCATGTCGTTATAGAAGTGCAGATTGTGCAGGACGCACAGGCGCATGCCGAGGCGTTCGTCTGCCTTTAAAAGGTGGCGGATATATGCGCGGGAGTAGCTTCTGCAGGCAGGGCACGTGCAGCCCTCTTCGATGGGAGCGGAATCTGCAGGGTATTTCTCTGCGAGCAGACGCATACTGCCGTTCCATGTAAAGACGTTTC
>JAZRGP010000375.1:0-4484 GCA_045644225.1 Christensenellaceae bacterium
GAGGAGAACATCGACGTCCTCACCATGCGCGGCATCGCAAACAAAGCCCTGCCGAAATGCGGCGGCGTATGCATCGTTTTCTCTGGCAGCGATGCCGAAGGTTACTCCTACATCGCTGCAAGCAGCAAGGTCGACCTCCGCGCCTTCTCGAAGCCCTTCAACACCGCTCTAAACGGCAAAGGCGGCGGCTCTCCCGAGATGATCCAGGGCAAGATATCTGCCTCGAGAACCATGATCGAAGAATATATGAAGAGCATTTAATACTTTCTTATAATGTATTTCCGATGTTTCCGCAAAAAACATCGGAAATATTTTTTCAGCAAAAATGAGTGAAAACACCTCTTTCCTGCAAATAGTTCAGTAAAAAGAGTTGAAGCAAGGAGTTTTCTTTTGAAGCACGATTTCTTCGAAAACATGAAATTCAAGAAGCTGATCCTTCACGATCCCGAAGCAGGGATCACCAAGGCAATCGATCTGTACGGCGGTGCGGTAAAAACAATCTGTCGGAACATCCTTGCAGGATATCCCAACGAGGATATCGAAGAAGCGATCGCTCAAAGCTTTGCGGAATTATGGCGCAGTATGCCGAACTATTCTCCGTCGCGCGGCAGTTCGGTAAAAAGCTGGCTATACGGTATCACACGCAAAACCGCACTGATGCACCGCAGGCAAAAACCGCTTCATGAAAACATCCCACTTGAGGATGCGATCACGGGAACAGGCACCGCCGCAGAAGATGACTTTCTTTCAAAGGAAGATGAACGGATCCTTCATCTTACCATAGAGGAAATGGACGAACCTGCACGGAGCATCTTTATCCTGCGATACTTCTACTTTGAAAAAGTCGCCGAGATCGCCCGCCATCTCGACCTTCCCTGCAAGAAAGTCGAGAACATTCTGTTCCGAGAGAAAGAAAAACTCCGCCGCACCCTGACAGAAAGAGGTATTGACCATTGAAAAATATTAGAAACATCCGACACGAAGAAACCCTCGGTTCTTGCGGTGATCTCCCTGAAGCAGCTCCGCTGACAGAACGGGAATCCGACCGTATCAAAGCAAGAACGCTCACTCTGATCACACCCCGCAGAAGCAAACCCAAGCGCATCGCCTCCATTGTCGCCGCAATCATCTGTATGTTTGCTCTGATCGCCTGCTCTGCAGAAGTGTTCCATTGGAACTACCGACTTTCGGTGCTGTTGAACCTCGGAGACGAACAGAAAACCTACGCTGAAAAAAATCAACTCACACAGAATATCGAAAAAACAGTATCCGCCGAAAACAACGGTATCAAAATTTCACTCCGACAGGTAATTGCCGACGAAAATCTCTGTTACCTCATTTTCGATGCAGAACTGCCCGAAAACTGGGCATATCTCGCCGAAGATGCGGATATCGTCGATGAATTGCTTCTGGACGGTCTGACATATTGCGCAAAACCGCAAACACTGACATTGCCGCAGGATATGTCCACAGAAAGCAACGCTGTATCCTTCTATGTCGTCGGGCTTTTTGAAGAAGATTCTCCCGAAAAAAATATCCCCGTTTCCGTCGTTTTCAGAAACTTTACTTACCGCACGATTTCCGAGGTTGTAACAACCGAAGGACTCTGGAATCTATCCTGCGAAGTCAATAAAAACGGCAAGTCTCTTAACGGAGCAGTGGATATCCCTTATGAAACGCCAACAGAAAACGGCACTATGGAAACAGGAAAAATCATCAGCTATTCTCTCTCTCCGCTGAGTCTTACTCTGGAATATGTCCCCAACCGTCCCGATGCCGAAGCGAGCTGCTTTGTCTATGATTCCACGATCAGCATTCGCTACAAAAACGGAGAAGAACTTTCCGCAAAATCCACAAATGTCGAAACCGACAATATGGGCGGATATTACGATCAAGAAAGAGATCAGGACGTAAACTATCTGACACTCTGCCTCGATCAGCTGATCAACATTGAAGAAGTCAGCGAGATCGTCTATAACAGCAGCGTAATTCCCGTAAATCAATAAGCATCAAAAAAGCACCGCAGAAAAACTGCGGTGCTTTTTTTGATCAGATTCAGATATTCTCCGTGATCCAGCTTGCAAGTTCTTTCTTATTGAGCACGCCGACTTTCTTAGCGGCGAGCTTGCCGTCCTTGACGATGACAAGCGTGGGGATGCTCATGACCTTGAACTTCTTCGCAAGGTCCATATTCTCGTCGATATCGATCTTCACGAACTTCGCCTGACCGTCCATCTCCTCCGCGACCTCTTCATAATCGGGCGCAAAAGATCTGCAGGGACCGCACCATGTTGCCCAGAAATCCACAACGACGGGCTGCGCAGAACCCATTACTTCTGCTTCAAATGTATCCTGAGTAATTACTGTAACTGCCATTCAAATTTTCTCCTTTTCAAAAATTTTCTTCAGTATTCCCGTAAACTGTCTTTTTTATCAAAAAGGTGACCGCGCAGGCAGCCACCTTTCCTGTATGTTATTCTTCGGTTTCTTTCTTTTCTTCTTCAACAACGCTGATCGCGAGTTCTGTAAGCTGCTTGTCTTCAACAAACCACGGAGCTGCTGTCATCAGGCAGGAAGCGTTCTGTACCTTCGGGAATGCGATAACGTCGCGGATGGACTGGCAGCCGCCCATGATCATTGCAAGACGGTCGAGACCGTATGCAAGACCGCCGTGAGGAGGTGTGCCATACTTGAACGCATTCATCATGAAGCCGAAGCGATCCCATGCTTCTTCCTTTGTGAAGCCGAGTGCCTCGAACATCTTTTCCTGAAGTTCGGAAGAGTGGATACGGATAGAACCGCCGCCGATCTCGTTACCGTTGAGGACGATGTCATACGCCTTTGCGCGGACTTTGCCGGGCTCTGTGAGGAGCTTGTCGATATCTTCGTCGAGAGGCGCTGTGAAGGGATGGTGCATCGCAACATAGCGGTCTTCCTCTTCGCTGTATTCGAACTGCGGGAATTCCGTTACCCACAGCAGAGCAAACTTGCTCTCGTCGATGAGACCGAGGTCCTTACCCATCTTCAGACGCAGCGCACCGAGAGCCGTGAATACTACGGAATCCTTGTCTGCTACGAAGAAGATGCTGTCGCCAACCTTAGCTTCCATTCTTGCCACGATCGCATCGATCTGATCCTGCTCGAGGAACTTCGCGATGGGAGAATGAACGCCTTCTTCCTTGATCTGCATCCATGCAAGACCCTTTGCGCCGTATGTCTTAACGTATTCACCCAGAGCATCTACCTGCTTTCTGGGGAGCTGTGTTTCTACCTTGATCGCACGAACGCTGCCGCCGTTTGCAACTGCATCCGTGAATACCTTGAAGCCGCAGCTTGCAACGATGTCGGAGAGGTTCTTGAGTTCCATACCGAAACGTACGTCGGGCTTATCGGAGCCGTAGCGTTCCATTGCATCGACCCACTTGATTCTGGGAAGCGGAAGCTCGATATCTACGTCAAGCGCATCCTTGAACATCTTCTTGAGGAGACCTTCGTTGATGTTCATAACGTCATCCATCTCTACGAAAGAGAGTTCCATGTCGATCTGCGTGAATTCGGGCTGACGGTCTGCACGGAGGTCTTCGTCACGGAAGCACTTTGCAACCTGATAATATCTGTCAAAACCGGAGACCATCAGCAGCTGCTTGAAGATCTGCGGAGACTGCGGGAGAGCATAGAACTTGCCGTGGTGAACACGGGAGGGAACGAGATAGTCTCTTGCGCCTTCGGGAGTGCTCTTCTGCAGGATCGGTGTTTCTACTTCGAGGAAGCCGTTGTCGTTGAGGTAGTTACGAACAGAAGCCGTGATCTTGTTGCGGAGCATAAGGTTTCTCTGCATTGCGGGTCTTCTGAGGTCGAGGTAACGGTACTTCAGACGGAGCTCTTCACGAACGTTTGTGTCGTCTTCGATCTCGAAGGGAGTTGTCTGTGCTTCGGAAAGAATTTTGACTTCCTTTGCGCGGAGTTCGATCTCGCCTGTCTTGAGGTTGGGGTTGATATCCTTTTCCGCACGGGCTGTGATGATGCCCTTAACTGCGATAACATATTCGCTGCGAACTTTTTCAGCCTTCGCATAGTCTGCGATGCCTTCGCTTTCGTCAAATGTAAGCTGGATCATGCCGCTTCTGTCACGGAGCCACATGAAGATCAGACCGCCGAGGTTTCTCGTGCTGTTTACCCAGCCCATTACGGTTACTTCTTTGCCTGCATCTGCCTTTGTAAAGTCTGCGCACATTCCGCTGCGCATCCAGCCGCCCAATAATTCACTCATTTTGTCATCTCCCTTACGATATCGTCGATCGCAACTTCACGCTGCGTACTGTTCTTCATGTCGCGGACCTGTACGATGCCCTGCTCGAGTTCGCTGTCGCCGATTACGATGACGTTCTCCGCCATCAGCTTGTCCGCATATTTAAACTGTGCCTTGAGGCTTCTTGCCGCGTGGTCCATATCCGCGGAAACGCCTTCCTTGCGGATCGCCATCA
>JAZRGP010000376.1:0-2087 GCA_045644225.1 Christensenellaceae bacterium
CGTCGTCGTGACAACATCGTCTTTTTCCGTGCTGTTGCGAATGATCACCCTTGTTTTTTCGTCTCTCGTGTTTTTCTCAAAGCTTGGCGAAACAAGGTTTTTCAGCCCTGTCGAAAACTGTACCCATGGTCTTTTCGTCTGCCTGTTCGTGCGGTTTTCGCCCTTCACCGTGTGGAATGTGATGTTCCCGTTGTCGATCGTCAGGCGATAGCTCATTCCTCTTGGGTTCAAAAGAGCATATTCCGCATCCATAAGGCTGCCGGGGTTGATCGTGTGCGCTACTGCGTTCTTGTACCCTCGCGCTTCTTCGAGCCTGATCTGCGGCGCATATTGCGTGATGAGCGTCCTTCCTGCGTCTTCTGCCTTCCCTGTGATGTTTCTCTCCTGTGTGACGGCATAACTGTCGAGCAGCGCCTCAAGGCTTCTGCCGCCTGTCTTTAGGCTGTCCTGCGTAAAGCTCGTCTTTTCAGCGATGCCGAATCCGATGCCGTCTGCATAGATATATGCGCTTCTCATGACCGTGTCTATGTATTTTTTCGGCAGAGCAAGCGACCATTCTCCGGGTTCTGTCCATGCGTCTGTCCATTCGAGCGAAAAGAAGTCCGCAATGGGAAAGCTGATGATGTTCAGCCTCTCGTCATAAAAGATGATCATATGCCAAGATACCTCTCAAAAAAGCGCATCTTTATGTTCATTCCTTCGCCCGATCCTGTGCCGATCGTGACTGTGCTTTCTCCGGGGTAAATGTCAAAAAATTCGCTCCTGATGTCGTAGTGGAAGTATGCTTCCCCGTTTTTATAGATCGCTCTGCTGCTGCCGCCGGATTCGATGCTCAACCTGTCGCCGTCTTTGAAGTCTCCGTATATGGTGATCTTCTGCCCTTCTTCGTTTTCAATGTGAATGTCGCTGATATTGCCCGAAAATTCAAAGTCAATGGCAAATGCTGTCGGTGCGTCTGCCTGTCCTCGGATGCTGTTCTTCCCTGTGGAAAGGTTCAGCTTCGTTTCCTCTTTGTTTTTGAAGAAGGGTTCTTCTGCGATGAAGTTTACAGAAACGGATGCCCTGTCTCTTGTGTAGTTCGGCTGGCTGATCTCGGGTTCGCCGGTGATCTCGCAGCGGATCTGTCCTGTTCTGCCGTTTCTTGTCGCCGTGATCGTGCATCCCCTGTGCGCTTTTAATTTGTGCATGACTTCGCTGCGGATCGCTTCTGTTTCGGGGAGATCTGCAATGCCGAATGTGATCCCGAGTTCCCGCATCCCGTATCTTCTTCCTGTGATCCTGCCGCCGTTTCCTGCGTGGTCTTCCGTGCCGATCTCGTGGTTCGGCGCAAAAAATCCGTTTACAGAGATCAGGCGCAAGGGTTCGCCTTTTTTGATGGTGATGTTCTCGCGCCCGATCTGTATCTCGATCTCCATGTCTACTCTGTTTTTGCTGTATGCCATCAGTATAGTAACCTCGTCATAAGCTGTCTTTCGTAATTGTTCTTCGCCGATGCAGGCAGTTTTGCGCTTCCTGCGCCTGTGATCCCTGCGCTGCCGTTCTGCATTTCTCTGAGCATTCGCTTTAAAATGCTTGTGTAGTCCTTTGCGTTGTAAAAGCTGTTGAAGGAAAGATTCGCATTCATTCTTGCCGTGGCAAGCTTAAAACTGCTGAGTGTTGCGGCGGCGAGCCTCTCGCTCGATCTTTCGAGTTCGCTTCTCATGTCTTCGTGCCCGAGGATAAGCCCTTTGATGTCGTTCTGCGCCATTTTACGGAATACTCTCGCCGGTGAGTGCTGGTCTGTTGTCGTCCTGTAAACGCTGATGAAAATGTCGGAAATCTCTTTCGCCTTTTCTTCGAGCGCCTTCTTTTGGCTGTTAAGACCCGAGATCAGTCCCTGTACGGTCATGCTTCCCGAAACATAGGCTTCTGCGCTCTTGTTTGCGTCTTTCATCCCTTCAAGGACGATATCCGCAATTTCGCCGCTTTTCACAGCAACATCGGCTGCGGTTTTGTCCATTTCTTCCTCATTGGTATTCCAAATAGCCTGTATTTCGGCGAGTTGTTTGTCCGTTGCTCCTGCGAGGTCTTCCAAAAGCTCATAAACT
>JAZRGP010000377.1:0-7316 GCA_045644225.1 Christensenellaceae bacterium
AAGGGGATCTCGAAGTGACCCTCCGGAACGCCTTCCTTCACGAACTCCTCGCCGAAGCCGTAAACTCTCTGCGACTCGAAGAATACAACGGGGTCAGTGCCGTTGAGGGCAGCTGTCATGAGACCCTTTGCATCGTAGGGAGTAGCGGGGAATACGACCTTAAGGCCCGGGATGTGTGCGCAGAGTGCGCTCCAGTCCTGAGAGTGCTGTGCGCCGTACTTGGAACCAACAGAAACGCGGAGGATAACGGGCATCTTGAGACCGCCAGCGGACATTGCCTGCCACTTAGCCATCTGGTTGAAGATCTCGTCGCCTGCGCAGCCGATGAAGTCACAGTACATGAGCTCAACGATTACTCTGCCGCCTGCCATACCGTAACCAACTGCTGTACCGACGATAGCAGCTTCGGAGATGGGAGAGTTGAAGAGACGGTGATACGGGAGAGCTTCTGTCAGACCGCGGTATACTGCGAATGCGCCGCCCCAGTCACGAACGTCTTCACCGTAGGAGATGAGAGTCGGGTCTTCATAATACTTATCAAAGATCGCTTCGAAGAGACCGTCTCTGATGTTGTATGTCTTAAGCTTGGAGATCTCCTTGCCCTTTTCGTCATAACCGAAACGAGCGAGAGTCTTGATCTTCTTATATCTCGGGTTTTCATCCTTGGGATGGTTGACGTCTGCGGGACGGTCATCCATCTTTGCGATCTTCTGGTTGGAGAACATGAGGTTCTCGATGAAGTCGGGCTGCTTTCTGAAGTCTGTATAGGGAGCAACTTCGAGGTCGGAAGCGAGCATGAACATGCTTCTGTTGCGGTCGATCGCGCTCTGTGCAACTGCGTCGACTTCTTCCTGAGTAGCTACGCCGGCTTCAACGATCTGAGCGGGGAATACCTTGATCGGATCATATTCTCTCCAAGCTTCCAGCTCTTCGTTTGTTCTGTAGGACATCGCGTCGGATGTGGAGTGGCCTGTGAAGCGGTATGTTACGAGGTCGAGGAGGACGGGGCCTCTGCCTTCCTTGATGTCTACCATCTTGCGGCGGTATGCATCGATAACAGCGAGGGGGTTCCAGCCGTTGATACGCTCTGCGTTCATCTGGTTTTCAGCGATGCAGCCGAGTCTTGCGAGGTCGCCGTAAGCCATTGTTTCGCCGCGGGTCTGACCGCCCATGCCGTAGTGGTTGTTGCTGAAGTTGAAGATGATCGGGAGACCGCCCTTATAGCCTTCTTCCCAAAGATCTCTGTACTGGTTCATTGCAGCAAAGTTCATTGCTTCGTAAACGGGACCGCGAGCTGCAGAACCGTCGCCGAGGTTTGCTACAACAACGCCCTTCTTCTGGTTGCACTTCTTATAAAGAGCAGCACCTGTTGCAACGGGGCCGGAGCCGCCTACGATAGCGTTGTTCGGATAGATACCGAAGGGCAGGAAGAAAGCGTGCATGGAGCCGCCGAGACCACGGGAGAAGCCGCAGTCCTTAGCGAAGAGCTCAGCCATGATACCGAATACGAAGAAGTCTCTTGCCTGTTCCTTAACGGACTTGCCTGCGGAGACCTTCTGGATCGCTTCGTAGTCAGCGCCGTTGTTATAAGCCTTCATGATCTCAACGAGCTTTTCATCGTCGAGCTTACGGATTGCGGAGAAGCCCTTTGCGAGAACTTCGTGGTGGCTTCTGTGGTTACCGAATACGAGGTCATCTACTTCAAGAAGGAATGCTTCACCAACAGCTGTAGCTTCCTGACCTGCTGCGAGGTGAGCGGGACCGGGATATGTGAATTCCTTGTCGTTGTAGTTACCCTTCTGCTTGATGGTCGTGAGCATTGTTTCGAACTCACGGATCGCCATCATATCCTCGAAGATACCGAGGATCTCTTCTTTTGTATAGTTTTCTTTTTCGTCTGCTACTGTCTTGTCGTATTCGCAAACGGGGATATCCTGGAACGTGATTGTTCTCTTTTCAAAGTTTGTTTTGGGATCAACATACAGTGATTTCGGCATAATTTCAACCTCTTTCTTAATATTGTAATTTAGATTTCAAACAGTGCTTCGCGGATTACCTCGCATACCGTGGGATGCGGGAACACGATCTCTTTCAGGTTCTCGATGCGCATTTCCGTTTCGATCATCATGGATGCGCCGTAGATGCTTTCGGAGGGATAGCCGCCGATCATGTGAACACCGAGGACTCTGTTGTATTTCTTATCATAAACGACTTTGCAGAAGCCGTTTCCGCCTTCATTTTCCGCAACGTATCTGCCGGATGCGAGAGCTGTCATCTTGACGACATCCGCATCGAAGCCCTTTTCCTTCGCCTGCTCGAGCGTAAGACCTACGCAAGCAACTTCGGGATTGGTGTAGATAACACCGGGGATCGCTGTATAACGCATACGGTCGGGCTTGCCGAGGATGGTATTAACCGCAACTTCACCTTCGCGGTAAGCTGTGTGCGCGAGCATGGAAACGCCGTTTACGTCGCCTGCTGCATATACACCGGAGATGTTTGTGCGCATCTGTTCGTCTGTCTTGATCGCACCGCGTTCCATGTAAACGCCGATGTTTTCGAGACCGACACCTGCCGTGACTGCTCTTCTGCCGATGGAGCAGAGAACGAGGTCAGCGGGAGCTTCCATAGCAGCGCCGTCCTGCTCGTAGATGACCTTGCCTGCTTCAACTGCGGTTACCTTGCAGCCGAGCTTGAATTCTACGCCCTTCTTAGCGTATGTATCCTGCAGAAGCTTTGCGATCTCGCTGTCTGTTGCGCCTGCGATGTGGTCGAGCATTTCGATGATGGTGACCTTGCTGCCGACGGAGCAGAAGTAGGAAGCCATTTCCAGACCGATTACGCCGCCGCCGATAACGACGAGCTTTTCGGGGATCTTCTTAACGTCGAAGATCTCGTGGTTCGTTACGACAAAGCCTGTGCCGATGCCTTCTCTCAGACCGGGGATGGGCGGAACGACCGCTGTGGAACCCGTTGTGATGAGGAGGTTCTTGCCGGAGAATACTTCGTCATTTGCCTTTACTTCAAAGCCTTCAGCTGTCTTGCCGACGATCTCGCCTGCAGCCTTGACGACCTTGACCTTTGCACGGCGCATCTTGCCTGTTACGCCGCTTACGAGCATGTTGACGACATTGCACTTTCTCTCAACGACCTTTTCCTGATCGATCTTGACGTTTTCTGCAGTTACGCCGTACTTTGCGCTGTGCAGAGCGTGGTCATACATCTTTGCGGAGTTGAGGAGCGTCTTGGAGGGGATGCAGCCTTCGTTGAGGCATACGCCGCCGAGTGCGTTCTTTTCGATGAGGAGGGTCTTAAGACCGCCGTGTGCAGCGCGTTCCGCAGCATTGTAGCCCGCGGGACCGCCGCCGATAATAATCAGATCATACTGTGCCATAGTGAATTACCTCTTATTTGCAGAGCATCGTGGAGAAGTTCTCGAGTGCGTTCTTCATTTCTACGAGGAACTTGGATGCGGGAGCACCGTCGATCGCTCTGTGGTCATATGTGAGAGACAGACCCATTGCAGGATAGCCTACGAGCTGTCCGTTTACGTCCTTAACGCGTGTCATGATCGTATCAACACCGAGGATACCTGTCTGCGGCGGGTTGATAACGGGAGTGAAGCTTTCAACGCCGAAGGAGCCGAGGTTGGAGATCGTGAAGCTTGCGCCGGAGAGAAGAGCGGGATCGATGTTGCCCTTCTGGCACTGTGCTGCGAGAGCCTTAGCTTCGCCTGCGATCTCGTTAAGAGACTTCTTGTCCGCATTGAAGATCGTGGGTACCATGAGACCTCTGGGAGTATCTACTGCGAGACCGATGTGAACACCGTTGAAGACGCGCATTACGTTGCCATCGAGCATGTGAGCATTCAGCGCACGGAACTCTTCCTTCTTGAGAACGCGGGATACTGCATAGAGGATGATGTCGTACAGAGTGATATTGTTGAGGCCCATTGTTTCCGCGGAAGCCTTGATCTTCTTGCGGAATGCCATGATCTCTGTTGCATCGAAGCTGCTGTTGTGTGTGAGCTGCGGGATCGTTGCGAGAGAGTGAGCCATGTTCTTTGCGATAACTTTTCTGATGCCGGAGAGCTTTTCGTCTACGAAATCAGCTTCGGGAGCTGCTGCGGGAGCCTGAACTGCCGCTGCGGGAGCTGCGCCGATATCTGCAACGGAGAACTTGCCGCCGATACCTGTACCTGCAGCGCCTTCGAATGCGCCTGCTGCTGCGTAAGTAGCTGTGGGACCGTTTTCGATGAGTGTGCGAACGTCTCTTTCGATGATGCGGCCTTCAGCACCTGTGGGAACTGCATAACGGAAGTCAACGCCAGCGGATTCTGCGAGGTGCTTTGCACGGGGAGATACCTTTACAAAGCCATCCTGCGGAGCTGCGGGCTGAGCGGGAGCCGCTGCAACGGGAGCAGCCTCTGCCTTGGGTGCTTCGGGAGCAGCTGCTGCGGGAGCTTCTTCTGCTGCGCCTGCGGGAGCGAATTCAGCAAAGCTTTCGCCTGCTGCGCCGATCACGCATACGTTTGTCATAACGACGACGTCGTCGCCTTCTTCTGCGAACTGAGCGAGCATAACGCCCTCGACCTCAGATACTTCGTCCATTGTGGATTTGTCGGTCTCGTATGTGAAGAGAACGTCACCTACGTTTACCGTATCGCCAACTTTTTTGTGCCATTCTGTGAGAATGCAGCTTTCTACCGAAATACCGACTTTCGGCATCATTACCGGTGTTGCCATAAATATTGCTCCTCCTGTATTTAAATATTCATTTCAATTTTTATTGCCAGCGCACGATCACGCCCTGCGCTTCAGCTTCTTTTAAGATCTCCTGCGGCGGTTCCGCATCTGTTACCAGAACATCGATATCCGCAAGCTTTGCAAATGTGAAGGGCATCGCTCTGTCGAACTTGCTGGAGTCTGCCAGCATGACCGTCTGCTTTGCTTTCTTGATGATGAGCTTTTTAAGCTCACATTCGCTGTAGTTTCCGCAGGTGAAGCCTGCGTCAGCGGAGAGCGCCGACGGCGCCATTACCGCAAGATCGAAATTCATGTTCTCGACATATTCCATGGACTGCATGCCCGATACCGAGAGTGTTTCACGGTTGATCTGTCCACCGATGAGGTTTACCGTCGGGGCATAGCGCTTGGAGATCTCCAGCGCGATGTTCGGCGCACTCGTCAGGATGGAGAGGTAGATGTCGGGCAGGCGCTTCGCCAGCGCCATCAGCGTGGAACCCGAGTCGAAGAAGATCGACCTGCCTTCCACAATGTATACCGAAGCGATCTCTGCGATGATCTCTTTTGCCTCGGGGTTCTTGGAGATCCTCTGTTCGTAGAGGTCCTCTCTGCCGAGGCTCTTCATCGAGCGGATACCTCCGCGGATGCGGATCGCCTCACCTTTATCTTCCAGATATTCGAAGTCTCTTCTGAGCGTCATGGAGGAAACATCCGTAAATATCTGCTCCAGTTCTTTCAGGGTAAGGATCTCCTTCTCTTTCAAGAGGTCCAGGATCCTTCTCCTTCTTTCATAGCTCATCCTTCTTTTCTCCTATCGTTAAATTGTATCGTTTTTTCCGATATTGTAATAATACTGAACACGATCGGGCATTGCGGGGTATTCGCGCTTTGCCTTATCTGCGAACATGTTGTCTTCGATGTTCTTCGTGCCTGCGATCTCGTGACCGATCAGCGCCCATGTGGCTGTGATCAGACGCTTGAACTCATCCGTGAAGATGATATCGTTCTTGAACGGCTGACGGGGAGAGTTGATGTCTTCACCGCTGATCTCGAAGAGATTGTGCTTGACGCAGAGATCGTGCAGACGTGCTGCCTGCTCGAGCGTGTTTCTCGTGGGGATGAATGTGATGGAGTTGAAGCCGCGTTCTGCGAGGTCTGCAACGAGTTCATCGAGGAATTCATCCTCAAACTTCTGTGCCTTCTTGTCGCCTGTTACGGAATCCGTAACGTCTCCGAGGTAAGCATACGCGGAGATCGCGCCGACTTCCTTCGCGAGCGCAAGGAACTCATCCACGGGAGCGCATTCTTCATCAGCTTCGATATAGAACTGTTCCACGAGGCTGGACTTCAGCACACCGAGGAGGTCATATGCCGCAAAGGGATTCTCAGCATCCATGAGGAGCTTTTCGTTCTTTGCGGAAGGTGTGATACCGAAAGCGTCTTTCAGGAAATCCACCAGCGCCTGACCCATGCCGGTCTTTGCGATGATCTTCTTGCTGAGGGCAAAGAGCAGATGGCGCTCTGTTACGACACCGCCGTTCTTTGCTTCGGAAAGCGGGATAACGTCTGCATCGAAGTCGAGGACGATGCCCGTGCCTTCGAGGATGCGGTTGAGGTTCGCGATCATCTTGCGGTTGCGGTCGTTGCGTTTTTCTCTCAGCGGAGCCATGAACGCCTGAACCTTGCCGATGTTCTGATGCGGGATACCGTGCAGACCTGCATAAGCAACTGTGATCTGGTCGGGGTTATTGAGGCGTCTGCCGTTGAACTGCGTCGCTGCGAAGCTGACGCGGCATTCCAGTGCGACTGTCGTTACTACACCGACGATCTTGCCTGCTTCGATGAATTCTTCCGCACCTGCCACGGAATCATGGTCCATGATGCCCGCGGTCACAAGGCCGTTGATCCACGCCATGTAGATCGCCTTTGTGGGAGAATACGGAGAGAAAGAGTATGTTGTATGGATGTGGTTGTTGACGTATTTGCCTTCTGCGGGAGCAGGAAGCTCGCCCTTATCGTGCAGCTCCTTTAAAGCTCTCAGCGCCGCAAGACGCTCTTCCGCGGTCGGTGCATTCAATGCGTCGATCAGATGTTTCGGATCCATAGTGCCTCCTTATTTCAGCATTGCCTGGCCGCCTGTTACGGGAACAGCCTGACCTGTTTCAAATTCCTGTTCTGTGATGTAGAAGATCGCACGTGCAACGTCGAGTACACGGCAGCCTCTGCCCATGGGAGTCTTGCTTTCGTAGAATGCTCTGACATCATCCACTGTCTTTGCACCGGGAACCTTGCCTGCATCGAGGTACTGCTTGAAGAGGCCCTTGACGGGGTCGGACCAGAGCGGACCGTCATAGAAGTTGCCGGGGCAAACCGCATTGACCTTGATATTGAAGGGAGCGAGCTCCAGCGCGAAACTCTGTGTCAGGCCGACACCGCCGAACTTACTGCCTGCATAAGCGAAGTTCTTGTTGCTGCCCTGCAGACCGGACTTGGAGTTGATCTCGATGATGTCTGCGAAATATTCGGGAGCAAAGCGGTTCTGGACCTTCATGACCTTGCTTGCGTACTTCG
>JAZRGP010000378.1:0-4210 GCA_045644225.1 Christensenellaceae bacterium
AATGATATTTTGCATTTTGATCAGCTTTGCTGCGGCACTCGCAGGTGGATATTTCATTATCCCGATCCTGCGCCGACTGAAGGCTGGTCAGCAGATCCGCGAAGACGGACCTGAATCTCATAAAGTAAAGAGCGGCACACCCACGATGGGCGGTCTTATCTTCATGTTCGGTATGCTCGCAGCATGCATCATCATGGCAGGCAAGACATCTTCTTATCTGTGGTTTGCACTGATCGCTTCTTTTGCATTCGGTATTATCGGTCTGATCGACGATATGATCATCGTCCTCAAGAGACGATCTGAAGGGCTGAAGCCTTATCAGAAGATGGTTCTGCTGACGCTCTTTTCTGCGATCGTTTCCGTATATGCGTACCTCGATCCGAATATCGGCAGCTCGCTCTATATCCCGATCGCAGGGATCGAATGGGACATGGGATTCTGGTATATCCCGTTCAACATTTTCTTTATCCTTGCGGTAACGAACAGTGTTAACCTGACAGACGGTCTTGACGGTCTCGCAGGCAGCGTATCTCTCATCGATATGATCACATATGCGATCATTCTGCTGCTCATGACAGGAACGGCTGCATGGAAGACAGATATGGTGATCTATGCTGCGGCGATCTGCGGCGGTATCCTCGGCTTCCTCCGTTTCAACACATATCCCGCTAAGGTATTCATGGGCGACACGGGTGCATTCTTCCTCGGCGGTGCGCTCTCCATGCTTGCGATCATAACGCGTACACAGATCATCATTCCCTTTATCGGTGTGATGTTCGTTGCATCCAGCCTTTCCTGCATCATTCAGGTCGGCTATTACAAGATGACTCACAAGAGAGTATTCCGCATGGCTCCGCTCCATCATCACTTTGAACTGGGCGGCGCACACGAGACAAAGATCGTTTCAATGTATATGATGGTAACGGCGCTGATCAGCCTTATCGTGATCTGGCTGATGTCTATCTAAGGAGTAATTATGGATTATAAGGGCAGAAGAGTAATGGTCGTCGGCATGGCGGCAAGCGGTATCTCTGCAGCAAAGCTGCTGCTGAACATCGGTGCGGAAGTCGTTCTTTATGACGGAAAACCCATCGAAAACTTCAACCTTGGTGAGCTTGCGGAAAAGTGTGAATGCATCTTCGGATGCGATCCGACAGACCGCATCGCAGAGATGGACGTGCTTGTGCTGAGCCCCGGTGTTCCGACGCGCCTTGGCTTTATTCAGAAGGCATACGAACTCGGCAAGGATGTCATCGCAGAGATCGAGCTCGGTTATCAGCTTTCTCCTGCGGATTTCGTCTGCATCAGCGGCACGAACGGCAAGACGACGACAACGGCGCTGACCGGCGAGATCTTCAAAAATGCGAAGAAGAATACTTTCGTTCTCGGCAACATCGGTCTGCCGATCTGCGAACATGCCCTTGATACAAAAGAAGGCGATGTAGTAGTAGCGGAGACAGCTGCGCTGCAGCTCGAAACAACGACAACATTCCGTCCGCGTGCATGTGCGCTGCTGAACCTTACGGAAGACCATATGGACCGCTTCGGTACGATGGAATACTATACCGCATGCAAAATGATGATGTATGCGAACCAGCAGGAATGCGACTATGCGATCTTTAATTATGACGATCTGCCCACACGCAAGGAATCCGAAAAGATCACGGTTCCCGATGTTCTTTACTTCAGCCGCAAGGAAGAGGTAAAAGGTGCATTTGTGAAAAACGGACGCATAGTATTTAATAACGGAAACGGCGAGATCGATGTTTGCGCAGCGGATGAAGTTCGCATCCCCGGCAAGCATAATCTCGAAAATGCCCTTGCTGCGACTGCGCTTGCTATGGTCATGGGCATCGATGCGGAGACAGTTGCATATACGCTCAAGACATTTGCAGGCGTTGAACATCGCATCGAATTTGTAAAGACAGTAAACGGGATCGACTATATCAACGACTCCAAGGGTACGAACCCCGATTCCACGATCAAGGCGATCCAGACGATGAAGAAGCCGACCGTGCTGATCCTCGGCGGCTATGACAAACACAGTGATTTTATGCCGATGTTTGAGGCATTCACGGAATATATCACAGGCGCAGTGCTGCTCGGCGTAACTGCACCGCAGATCAAGGAATGTGCCGATAAATACGGCTTTACGAACTATAAGATGGTCGAGACATTCGAAGAAGCGGTTTATACGGCGCGCGATATGTGTGAACCCAATGGAACGGTGCTGCTTTCTCCTGCATGCGCAAGCTGGGGAATGTTTACGAACTTCGAAGAACGCGGCAGAGTATTCAAAGAAATCGTTCACAATATGAAATGAGGAATTGACCCGTGGGGAAAGTGATCAACCTGAACGCTCACCGAGCGGAAAAAACCAAAAAACAGATCGTATACCGTCAGACGGCGGATTATCAGCTGATCGTGGCATTGTTTGCATTGCTCGCGCTCGGTCTTGTTATGGTATTCAGCTCGAGCTACTATGCGGCTGAATTCCGCGATTCCACCACAAAGGGCGATCCGATCTATTATTTCATTAAGCAGCTGATCTGCGTCGGTATCGGCACGGTCATGCTGATCGTTTTTGCGTTGTTTGATTACCATAACTTTACGGAATTCGGTGAAAAATTCAGCTGGCTGGGAGACCTGAGGAAAAAGTTCAAGCCTTACTGGGCGATCCTTATTCTGTCGGTCATGTCGCTGTTCCTCGTGTGGACTCCGCTTGGTGTAGAGATCCACGGTTCGCGCAGATGGATCAACGTGGGCATCTCTATCCAGCCCTCCGAGATCGTAAAATTCGGTATTATCGTTTTCATGGCATGCAGCATCGGCAAGAGACCGCGCCGCATGACATCTTTTAAGAGCGGCATGCTGCCGTATCTCATCATGATGGGCGTGATCGCGCTTCCGATGTACTTCATGCCGAACTTCAGTGCGATCTGCTGCATCGGTATGCTCGTAATGTTCATCCTGCTTGTAGGCGGATGTAAGAAACGTCACTGGTTCCTGACGGTTGGTGCGGTCGTGCTGCTGCTTGTTGCGGTGGTCGGTCTGCAGGAATACCGCGTGGCTCGACTTGAGGCGGTATCCTCTCCGCTGGAAACATGGCAGCTGAAACAGAGCCTTTTCTCGATCGGTACGGGCGGTCTCTTCGGCAAGGGTCTTGGCAATAGCTTGCAGAAGCTTCTGTGGCTGCCGATGAGTGAATCGGACTTTATCTATGCGATCATCTGCGAAGAACTCGGATTTGTTGGCGGCGTTGCGGTTATCGCATTGTTCGGTTTTATCATCTGGAGAGGCGTTGTGATCGCGATGCACGCACCGGATACAACGGGTCTGCTGCTTGCGACAGGCGTAGTTGCGATCCTGACGATCCAGGTAGCGCTGAATATCATGGTCGTTCTCGGACTTATGCCGACGACAGGCGTTGTATTGCCCTTTGTCAGCTACGGCGGCTCGAGCGTAATCATCTTCATGGCGATGATGGGCGTGCTTATCAATGTATCCCGTCAGCGCACGGTAAAAGCTGCATTCGACGAAGAAGAAGCGGTAGTAGGCGAGATGGGTTCCTCTCAGCGCAGAGAGAATTCCGCAAAACGCGCTGCAAAGAAGTCCGCACAGAGACCCGAGCAGAAGTCCGCACAGAGACATTCTCAGAGACCTGCACAGCGAGCTCAGCAGAGACCTGCGCAGAAGCCCGCACAGAGACCTCCGCAGAACAGACAAAAACGCACGAAGCAGGATGATTCGGAATGGGATATCTGATATTTCCCACGAAATTCCACGATAGCTTCACGCAGAATTCACGAAAATATAATATGATTACTGAGAAGCCCATACTTATCCCGAAAGTTTTGGGCTTTTTTGAAAAGAAAACCACGAACGGAGGAAGATATGTATCGTATTCTGATCGTAGATGATGAACCGAAGATCCGCGAGATCATTCGGAAATATGCTGAATTTGAAGGATATAAGGTCGCAGAAGCGAAGGACGGCATGGAAGCGGTAGGGCTTTGCAGAGAGCTGGACTTTGACGCGGTGATCATGGATATCATGATGCCTGAGCTGGACGGTTTTTCCGCATGCAAGGAGATCCTGAAGTTTAAGAAGATCCCATTTATCATGCTCTCCGCGAGAGGAGAGGAATATGACAAGATCCACGGATTTGAGATCGGTGCGGATGACTATGTCGTAAAGCCGTTTTCTCCGC
>JAZRGP010000379.1:0-2068 GCA_045644225.1 Christensenellaceae bacterium
GGTCATGTCGTCGGGGTTGCCGTAGCTGCTGACAGAATCCTCATCCTGCATCAGGATGCTGTCGGAGCGCTCCTGACGACGTCTGACGGCAAGCATGGATTTTGATTCGTTGCAGCAGATGACAGCGAGCCATGCGCGGAGCTTTTTCGGGGAAAGATCCGCAGGGCAATGCGTTGCCGCGCGCAGAGAAACATTCTGCATGACGTCCTGCGTATCCTGATGATCGCGCAGGTGACGGTATGCGATCGTATAGTAAAATTTATAATTTATATTAAGTTCATTCAGAATCTTATCGACCATGGAATTTATGCTCCTTTTATCTGCATTTTACCACCCGAAAATGAAATGTCAATACCAAAAAATGCCTTTTTAATGCGGAAAATCGAAGAAAAAAGTTTTTTATTTTTTCTTGAAAAATAGTTGCGAATTTCTGTTTTTACATGAGTCTTAATATATGAGATTCTATAAAATGACACCGTTTTCCCCATGCAGCGCTCTTAATTGAGCGGTATTTATGGGAGAGATGATATCGGAATTCTGCGGCAGATCGGGAGGGAGATGCTGCGGAAAATGGGTGCGCAGGGAGACGGTCCATTTATCAGTGATTTCAAAAAAAAGAACTCCCGCATCGGATCTGATGCGGGAGTTTTTGATTGTTCTTATCTGTCGAAGGGATTGGGCTTTCTGACATAGTTGGGGTTTGCTGTCGGGATCTTGCCCTTTTCGGCAAAGAATTCAGCGATGTCGTCAAGCTCTACGTCTGTCCAGGCATCCTTTGTCGGCCAGCCTGTTTCGAGATCCCATTTTCTGTCCTTATAGAACAGGTCAACGAGGTCGTTCCATTCGTCCCATGTTACTGTATCGCCCCACGGATCGGGGAATGTCATCCACGGATATACCTGAACGACTTCCATGTCACGGTGTCTAGCGTGGTCACGCATGAAGATCGCTCTTTCGATGATCTTGCCTCTGTCAGCGAGGTGATCGAGGTCAGCAAGCGTTACGTCCTTTACGCCTGTAGCCGCCATGAACATGTCGACTTCCATGTTGGGTCTGCCGGGATCGGGATCCTTGTATTCGCAGAGGAGCAGAGAGTCCTTCATCTCGTTTCTTCTGATGTTATACATGATCGCGTCTACCATGTGCTGGCTGTGGCAGGGATCGTCTTTATACTTGATGTAGTTATCGTACTGGTCGTGAGAGTGAGCGCCGTTTGCTTCGTCACGGGAGCCGATCATGTGGATGATGTTTGCGAGTACCCAGATGCTCTTTTCGCAGCCCTGGAAACCGCGGCCCTGCCAGTGAGAGCATTCGCCCCAGCTTGTTTCCCAGCTTACGGGAGTGAGTCTCTCTTCGCCATCACGGTTGAAGACACCGTGGCGGATCGTCTCGCCGAATTTTTCCTTGCCGAGCGCACGGATCATTCTGCCGACGCCTTCTGCGAGGAGTTCGCCCATCGGTCCCTGACGGTATGTCATGCAGTCCATGATATACTTAGCAAATTCGGGATCGGAGAAGTCGATCGGTCTGCCGAAGTCGATGCCTTCTTCCTTGAAGAGGCCTTCGAGCTCGCACTGATAGATCCATGTGAACAGCCAGAGAGCTGTATCCCACTTATCGATGCCGTACTGGTTGCAGCACCACATCATCATATCGCCGAATTCGGAGTTCGGTCCCCACATGTTCAGGTGGTTGCCGAGGTAGTCATTCAAGTATTCATCCTTCAGCGGATCGTCGGGATCGCAGAGGATCGGAACCTGCCAGAGATACATGCCGGGTTCGGACTGTCTCGGGAAGTCGATATAGGAGCCCTTGGGATAGTCGTTGTCGACCATCATGATGCTGCCGAGGACGTCCATGCACTTGCCGACCATCGTGACTCTTTCGCCATTGGGGTCGAGCGGGTTGATAACATTCGCGCGGGATACGAGGCAGAGGTGGTTGCAGCCGGGGTTGCAGGAGTTATACTGCTTGAAATACGGCTGAGAGGGACCTTCTACGTCGCAAACGCTGATGGTTTCGCTGTATTCGGGCGGATAGGGCTTGCCCTTTTCGGGCTGATCGCGCC
>JAZRGP010000380.1:0-6971 GCA_045644225.1 Christensenellaceae bacterium
CATGGCTACGATCCGACTTGGTAGAGCTGCTGCAGGACATTTAACGGGATCTCGACATTTTCATAGCCGAGGTATTCGAGTGCGAGCAGGATGCGCTGATGATCGCTTAATGGGGTATCTTCCGTAGGCATCTCCAGCCCGAGAAAGACCTTTTCACTGAATCTTTGCATAATGTTTACTGACTTTCTGATGTTATTCTAAAATTCTGCCGTCCGTGGAGATCGTGATGACCTGCCAGGGAAGGAACTTTCCGCTTGCCTGGATCGCTCTCTTAGCCGCGTTTTCGATACCGCCGCAGCAGGGAACTTCCATGCGAACGATGGTCACGCTCTTGATATCGTTGTTGGAGATGATCGCAGTGAGCTTCTCAGCATAGTCGCCTTCATCCAGCTTGGGACAGCCGACCAGCGTTACGCGGTTGCGGATAAAATCTTCGTGGAAATTGCCGTATGCATATGCCGTGCAGTCTGCCGCGATGAGCAGGTTTGCATTATCGAAATACGGTGCATTGACGGGAACGAGCTTGATCTGTACGGGCCACTGAGAAAGTCTGCTCTGAGCCTTTGCAGCAGGTTCTGCGGAGCAGGAGCAGGGCTCGCGGTGGATCGCCTTGGACTGTGTTCCGGGGCAGCCGCAGGGCAGCTTAGCCTCGGATTTCTGCTTTTTCGCAGCGAGGACAGCCGCTTCGTCATAGGCAGGTGCTTCGCGTTCTTCAAAGCTGATGGCATCCGTGGGGCATGCAGGCAGGCAATCGCCGAGACCGTCGCAGTAATCCTCGCGGGTCAGCTTAGCCTTGCCGTCGATCATCTCGATCGCACCTTCGTGGCAGGCTGCTGCGCAGGCACCGCATCCGTTGCACTTTTCTTCGTTGATTTTGATTATTTTTCTGATCATTTCAGTTACCTCCGTTGTTGATTCTTTAAACAGAATATACTATAATTTAGCTATAAAATCTGTTGAAAATTCAACAAAAGCGGGGGTTTTATGAAAAAATATGTCGATATTTTGAAAAAATGTGCTCTTTTTCGTGGGATTTGCGAAGAAGATATCGGTGCGCTCCTCGGCTGCCTCGGCGCCAAGGTGGAGATGTTCGATAAAAAGTATACCATATTCGCGGAGGGGAATCCCGCTAAATATATCGGGATCGTGCTCTCGGGTTCGGCGCAGATCGAGCGCGTGGATTATTACGGCAACAGAAGCATCGTATCTGCGGTGGAGCAGGGAGAAGTATTCGCGGAGGCTTTTGCCTGTGCGGAGATCCCCGCGATGCCCGTCAGCATCATCGCGACAGAGCCGAGTGAGATCATGCTGATCGACTGTTATCGCATCCTGCATTCCTGCGCAAACTCCTGTGGATTCCATCAGCAGATGATCTTCAACATGATGAAGAATCTTGCAACGAAAAACATCCTCTTCCATCAGAAGATCGAGATCACCTCAAAGCGCACCACGCGGGATAAGCTGATGGCATACCTGAACTTTTATGCGAAAAAGGTCGGGAAGCCTGCCTTTGAGATCCCATTTGACCGTCAGCAGCTTGCGGATTATCTTGAGGTCGACCGCAGCGGGCTTTCCGCAGAGATCGGAAAACTGAAAAAAGAGGGAGTCATCAACTGCCGAAAAAGACGCTTTGAATTGCTGTAAAAAAGAACGATATAGAGTTTATCTATATCGTCTTTTCTTTGTTTTTCAGTTCTTTACGCTTGCTTCGCGTTACGCGGTTGATATGTCGCTCAAAATCTCCGTTTTCGATCAGCTCTGTCAGTACATACTGCTCAAATGTGGGGACAGTGCAGGAATAGAAGCCGAGCTTTTCCTCAAATCTGTCAATGAGATGCTTTGGCAAAACCATATAACCAACGCGAAGGGAAGGAGAAATTGTCTTGGAAAATGTGTTCATATAGATCACGTTGTCGTGAGTTGTGTCGGTAAAGAGAGTTTCCTCGGACTTTGTGGAAATGGAAAACTCGGATTCAAAGTCATCCTCGATGATATATCTGTTTGATTCTGCCCAACGCAGATATTCATGTCGCTTGGATGCGGAGGCGGTTACTCCGCTGGGAAAGCTGCGGTAAGGCGTGATATGCAGAATATCTGCATGGCTGGCATGTAGGGCTCGGCTTTCGATGCCGTCGCATCCCAGGGTAAGTTCTTCAAGTGCAGCATCTTTGGCACGGTATACTTGAGCAATTTTCTGATATGACGGGGCTTCGATCGCATATATTTTATCTCTGCCAAGGAGCTCCACGATCAGTCCGTAAAGATATTCTGCACCTGATCCAATGATGATCTGTCCGATTTCTGCGTGAATCCTGCGGCTGCGCGCGAGATATTGCCTGATCGCTTCGCGCAGGGCAACACAGCCGCTGTTTGGGGAGCGTTCGAGGATATCTTCCCGCAGTGTGCTCACCACTCGGCGCATGGTTTTTGTCAGAACAGATATGGGAAAATCTTCTGCGATCGGGATGCGATGCGGCAGGAGATGCTGATGTGATGGGGTATTCAGAGGTGCTGCGGAAAAACCGTCTGATTTCCGGAATATTATAAAATATCCGCTTCGTTCGCGCGGCTCTATATACCCCTCGTCGCTGAGGAGTGCGTAAGCATGCTCAACAGTGATCGTGCTGATGTTCAGTTCTTCGGCAATGGTGCGCTTCGAGGGTAGTTTGCCTCCGTATGGATAAACTTCATCGATGATATCTGCACGAAGCTGCTGATACAGCTGTAAATATGCGGGAGAAGATTTGGAATACTGAATGGAATAATTCATCTGATTATATAAAATTCTCCAATTCTGACTATTTCTATAATATCAGTTTTATTATATGATACTTGCAGAAAAGATTCAAGGAATGAATTGCTTATGAAAACAAACAATCTTTACAAACTCGTTTTGGCGGCGCTTTTTGCCGCGATGACTTGCGTGGCGACGATGGTGATACAGGTTCCGTCGCCGACATCGGGATATATCAACCTCGGGGACAGCATCGTGCTGCTTTCGGGATGGATGCTCGGTCCGTGGTATGGCTTTGCCGCGGCTGCAGTGGGGTCTGTTCTTGCGGATATTTTGCTTGGGTATATGCAGTTTGCTCCTGCGACGTTCCTTATTAAGGGTCTCGTAGCGCTGGCTGCATGTGTGTTATACCGTGCGCTGCTGAAAGCCTTCGGCGGCAAGAAGCTTCCTGCGCTGATCGTGAGCGCGGTATTGGCGGAGTGCATCATGGTATTCGGCTATATCCTCTATGAAGCTATTGTACTGCAGTATGGATTTGCTGCTGTGGCAGGGCTGACGGGGAATGTCATGCAGGGCGTGATGGGCGTTGCGGCAGGTACGATATTGTATATCCTGATCTTCCGTATTCCGCAGGTCAGAAAATATTTCTCCTGACCGATGTAAAATCTCGCCGCTTCTGTTGACTTTAGCCGTGGGATATGATAGCATTTAAGGGAACATTTTTGTGGAGGTTATTACTATGACACATATCAAGACGATCGAAACTCGCACTCTTTGTGAAAAGAACGGTGGCTGCGGCGAATGCCAGACATCCTGCCAGTCCGCTTGCAAGACCAGCTGCGGTATCGCGAATCAGCAGTGCGAAAGCTCCAAGGAGAGCAAGTAATTGCAATATCTGAATGCCGCCATCAGGCGGCATTTTTTCATTTACCGTAAAGGAGAATTGATTTTATGATACATCAGTATCAGCTTGGCGGATACAACATCGTTCTCGACGTATGCTCGGGCTCTGTTCATGTTGTTGACGAAGTGGCTTATGACATCATCGCGAAGTACGAAGAGCAGGACAAGGAAACACTGCTCAAGGACATTGCGGAAAAATATGCGGAGCTTTCTTTTGAGGATATCGAAGAATGCTACGGGCAGGTCGAAGGGCTGAAAAACGCAGGCAAACTCTTCGCGGAGGATACCTTCGAGCCCATCGCAGGCAAGCTCAAGGAAAAGACAGCAGGCGTCGTCAAGGCGCTCTGCATGCATATCGCGCATACCTGCAACCTGAACTGTTCCTACTGCTTTGCAAGTCAGGGCAAATATCACGGCGACCGCGCTGTGATGAGCTTTGAGGTCGGCAAGCGTGCGCTGGATTTTCTGATCGAGAACTCCGGTACCCGCAGAAACCTCGAAGTCGACTTCTTCGGCGGGGAACCGCTGATGAATTTCGATGTCGTCAAGCAGCTCGTTGCTTATGCAAGAAGCGTGGAAAAGCAGCATAACAAGAACTTCCGCTTTACACTGACGACAAACGGCATGCTCGTTGATGACGATGTGATCGATTTTTCCAACAAGGAAATGAGCAACGTCGTACTGAGCCTGGACGGCAGAAAAGAGATCCACGACCGTTTCCGTGTGGACTATGCGGGCAAGGGAAGCTGGGAGCGCATCGTTCCCAAGTTCCAGAAGTTCGTCGAAGCACGCGGTGGCAAGGAATACTATATGCGCGGGACATTCACGCATGCGAATCCCGATTTCCTCGAGGATATCAAGCAGATGCTGGACCTCGGCTTTACCGAACTCAGCATGGAACCCGTCGTCTGCGCACCCGGAGATCCCTCCGAACTCACAGAAGAGGATCTGCCCATCGTTATGGAGCAGTATGAAAAGCTCGCTGAGCTCATGCTGGAACGCGAAAAAGCAGGCAAGCCCTTTACGTTCTATCATTATATGATCGACCTTACTGGCGGTCCCTGCATCTATAAGCGCATCTCGGGCTGCGGTTCGGGTACGGAATACATGGCAGTTACGCCCTGGGGCGATCTCTATCCCTGCCATCAGTTTGTCGGCGTGGAGAAATTCAAGCTCGGCAACATCTGGGACGGTGTACCGAACAAAGAGATCCAGGACGAATTTGCTTCCTGCAATGTCTATGCGCATCCCGAATGCCGTGATTGCTGGGCAAGACTCTATTGCTCGGGCGGATGTGCTGCGAATGCATACCATTCCACGGGCTCTGTTACGGGCGTATATGAATATGGCTGCAAGCTCTTCCGCAAGAGAATGGAATGTGCGATCATGCTTGCGGTCGCAAGAGCACTGGGAGAAAACTGATGAATACTCCGATCTGCGATTTTGTGCGGGAATATGCCGCTGAACATACTCTGCGTCTGCATATGCCGGGGCATAAAGGCTGCGGCATGCTCGGCATGGAATCGCTCGACATCACGGAGATCGACGGTGCGGACAGCCTTTATGAGGCTTCGGGCATCATCTGCGAGAGTGAACGGAATGCATCCGAGCTCTTCGGCTGCGAGACATATTATTCCACGGAAGGCTCTTCGCAGTGTATCCGTGCGATGCTGCACCTTGCTGCGATGCACGCGCGGATGAACGGAAAAGCCCCCGTTATCGCGGCAGGCAGAAATGCGCACAAGACATTTCTCTCCGCGGCGGCGCTTCTCGATCTCGATGTTATCTGGATGTATCCCGAAAAGCAGACGACGTATCTCTCCTGCGAGATCACTGCGCAGGATGTCGAAAAACTGCTTGCGGAAAAGGATATCACCGCGGTTTATCTGACGAGCCCCGATTATCTCGGGAATGTCGCGGATATCGGCGGTATTGCGGAAGTATGCCGCAGGAACGGAGTGCTTCTGCTCGTGGACAATGCGCACGGCGCGTATCTGCGGTTTTTATCGGAATCCCGCCATCCCATCGACCTCGGTGCGGATCTGTGCTGCGATTCCGCACACAAGACCCTGCCTGTGCTGACGGGCGGAGCATACCTGCATTTATCCGAGCGCTTCCCGAAAAAACTGCGCATGCAGGCGAAGGATGCGATGATGCTCTTCGGTTCGACGAGTCCGTCTTATCTCATTATGCAGTCGCTCGATGCGGCAAATGCATACATCGCAGACGGCTATCGTGAGAAGCTCACTGCGTTTGCGAAGCTTGCGGAGCAGCTGAAGAATCGACTTGCGGAGCATGGATTTCAGCTCTGCGGAGATGAACCGCTGAAGATCACGGTCTCCACGAAGCTTTATGGCTATCGCGGAACGGAATTTGCGGAGATATTAAAACAGAACGGCATCATCTGCGAATTTGCGGATCCCGATTTCCTTGTGCTGATGCTCACTCCTGAGATCGGTGCGGAAGGGCTTTGCCGCCTCGAGCAGGTGCTTTACGGAATCAAACGCAAGCCTGCGATGGATGAAAAGGCTCCGATATTCAGCCTTCCCGAACGCGTCTTGCGTATCCGCGAGGCGATGTTCTCTGCGGGAGAGGTCATTTCCGTGGAAGAGAGCGCAGGAAGAGTGCTTTCCGCGGCGACGGTCGGCTGCCCGCCTGCGGTTCCCATCGTGGTATCGGGTGAGCGCATCGATGCATCCGCGATCGAATGTTTCCGCTATTACGGGATCGATAATTGCACAGTGATCACAGAATGTTAATTATCCGCCGCGCACTATGCGGCGGTTTTTTGTTGAGTTTTTAAACGAAATCAAGTAAAGTATAACTACAGAAAACAATTTTGGAGGAAAAAGATGTTTCGGGATAAGGTCGTGATCGTGACGGGCGGTGCGCAGGGCATCGGCAAATGCATCTGCGAGGAATTCGCCAAGGCAGGCGCAAAGGTCTGCTGCTTTGATGTGCAGGAGAATGACTATTTTGTCGGTGATCTCGCAGACGAACAGTCGTTAGGTAAGTTTGCGGAGAAGGTTATCGCGGATTATGGTCGTGTCGATATCATCGTAAACAACGCTGCTCCGCTCAATAAGGGCATCGATGAATGCACCTACGAGGAATTCAACTATGCGCTGCGCGTTGGCGTGACGGCTCCGTTTTACCTTGCGAAGCTCTTCCTGCCGTATTTTGCGGAAGGCGCAAGCATCGTGAACATCTCTTCCAGCCGCGACCGCATGAGCCAGCCGCAGACTGAGAGCTATACCGCAGCAAAGGGAGGCATCGCAGCGCTGACGCATGCGCTCTCCGCAAGCCTTGCGGGGAAGGTTCGCGTGAACTCGAT
>JAZRGP010000381.1:0-1838 GCA_045644225.1 Christensenellaceae bacterium
CTTTTCTTCAAATGTGTATAACACATGAGCGGTCTGCGCACCCTGCAGCCTGATGAATACTTCTGTTCTTCCCACTTCAGGATTCACCGTAATAAACTCCATTTTATACCCATCTATCTGCGGAATTTTCACCTCGCGCACCATTTCGCGCACACACTCTGCGTTTTCTCGAATATTATGGAATCCCGGTACAAGCCAAAATCCACGATCCTCTGCAAATGCCTCCAGATCGGCATCTTCCATCTTCATCGCTTCTTCCAGCGCAAAATATCCTGCCGCTGTATTAAACTTCCATTTCGTCGGCGGACCCGGATCACCGCTCGGATGGCTCGCTCCCTCGCTTCCCGCACACCCCGCACACATCACGCTGAATATCAGCACAAATAAAATACAAATCAGTTTTTTCATATGTCCCTCCCGTTCATATATCCGATCTATCCCGATCACACGTCGTACTTTTCGACCTCGATATTTTCGATAACCTCCGAAGGATCGATGCCGGTCTCGGCAGGATATTCAAACAAAAATTGATCGCCGTTTTCCCACCATATAATGATTTTAGCATCCATCTCTTTCCCGATAAAGTACTCGGTATCCGCATACCGCTTCAGCCCGTACCGTTCAGTCGCGATGCCGATCATTTCATCTGTTCCGTAACCTTGATTCCAGAAAAACGCCGCCCGTTCCCCTTCTTCATTTCGATAAGTGATCGCAGTTCCCTGCATGACGAGCATAACAGCCGATTGTTCGAATCCAGCCAGCGGCACTTCCTTCAGAGCGTAGATTTGCTCCTTATCATAAAGCACAACATGATTCGGCGATACCGTTTCTTCAACTCCTGCCGCCTTCATCTTTTTAATATGCTCTGCCGCTTCCTCCGCTGTTTCGAATTCTTCAGCAGGTTCTGCGCCGCCCTCCGCTCCATGAGAAGCTTGCGATTTAGCGCAGGCGGTCAGCATCACGATAAGCACAAAAGTGATAATGATCAGCATCGTTTTCTTCATTGTTTCTCTCCTCCTCTTAAAAGTTGACCGCAGTCCGCGGCACGTCATCACCCTCAAGGTAATAATATCCGCCATCTTCCTGCGGATAACCCGCGTATATCAGCAGCTCACCTTCGTAAAGACTGTATTCGAATGTGAAGGCATATCCCTTGCTCTCAGCGAGCTCCTGCTCCGCATCGGGAAGCTTCAGATATTCCTCGGGCAGATACACATAATTGACTCCGCCCGAATAGGGATAAACCGCGATCCGCGAAAGCCCGAATCCCTCGGGGACATCTTTCGGCACATAATATACGCCGTGCGCTTTCATCCCCTGAATATCCGCCTCATCGGGCAGCTTCTTCAAAAATTTCGCCATCTCCTTTACACTCTCAAACCGATTGTATTCGGGGATGATATCCGTGATCGTCGGTTCATGTACGACCGGGTTTCTTCGCCAGTCCACGATATATCCGAATCTGCGGTCAAAGGGAAAGCTTCGAAGCTGCTCGGGCGTCAGCAGTGCGTCAAACTCCTCAGTTACAGGATACCCCGCCGCATTCAGCCTGCGGTATTCCTCCTCGATCGCACGGGCATATGCCGCGCCGCCGTCCCAGTCATCCATCTGCCTCAGCGCCTCATAATACATCTCGATATATTCAAGGGCTGCAGCGCCCGCTTCGCCTTTCTCCGCGAGCATCCATTCCGCTTCGTCCCGATATTCACTCTTTCCGCGATAATTCAGCGCCCATTCAAGCTCATAGGCATAATAGGTTTCCATCAACCCGGACTGTTCGATCTCATAAAGGCTCTTCCCATTATAACTGAAAAGCGCATGGCTCATATCTACGATCG
>JAZRGP010000382.1:0-1803 GCA_045644225.1 Christensenellaceae bacterium
GACCCGAACTACACCATCGTTGAGGATCCCGCAGAGATCTTCAAGCAGGCGGATATCATCTCGCTCCACTGCCCCAGCACTCCCGAAACGAGAGGTCTCGTCAATAAGGAAATGCTCGCACTCGCAAAGAAGGAGCTTATCCTTGTTAACTGCGCAAGAGGCGATGTCGTCGTGGAAGAAGACCTCGCAGAAGCCCTCCGCGAAGGTAAGATCGCAGCGGCAGGTCTGGATGTATTCCATGAAGAACCCATCCCCGCAGACAGCCCCTTCCTCGATCTCCCCAACGTGATCGTAACGCCGCACTCCGCTGCGCTCACAAAAGAAGCTTCCGTTCGCATGGCGACGCAGGCTGCTGAGCAGGCACTCAAATACTTAAACGGCGAACAGCCCGACTTAATCGTAAAACTCTAAAAGGAGGAACCAACAATGTACGTAAACATGATCAAAATGCTCAAGGATGCTGAAAACGGCGGCTATGCTGTCGGCGCATTCAATATCGTAAACAGACTCACCGCAAAGGCAGTTGTCGATCAGGCTGAGGAGATGCGCTCTCCCGTTATCCTGCAGACATCCCAGAAGACCGTTGAACAGCTCACTCCCGAAGGCATCGTAGACTTCGTAAAACCCATGGCCGAGAGAGCAAACATTCCCGTTGCGCTGCACCTCGACCACTGCACAAAGCCCGAGCTCGCTAAGCGCTGCGTAGATGTCGGCTATTCCTCCATCATGATCGATATGTCCAAGAAGCCCCTCGACGAAAACATCGCAGTCTGCAGAGAAGTTGCTGAATATGCACACCGCGTTAACGTCAGCGTAGAAGGCGAGATCGGCGCGATCGTAGGCGTTGAAGATCACATCGTTGTTTCCGAACGCGATGCGGCTCTTGCAGACATAGAATCCTCCGCACTCTTCACAAAGGAAACAGGCATCGACTTCCTCGCTCCCGCGATCGGCACAGCTCATGGCTTCTACAAAGGCGAACCCAAGATCGAATTCGAGCTCTTCGAAGAACTCCGCAAGATCATCCCCGTTCCGCTCGTTATCCACGGCGGCACAGGTCTCGCAGACGAAGTATTCAAGAAGCTCATCAGCATGGGCGCTGCAAAGATCAACATCTCCACAGCTCTCAAGCATGCTTACATGGGCGGTCTCAAGAAATATTTCGCAGAAAACGAAAAGCACGATCCGCTCAAGACAGATATGGCTGCTTACCTCTCCGTAAGAGAGATGGCAGAAGCGCATATCAAGCTCTTCGGCTCGGAGGGTAAGGTATGATGCAGTTCGTCGACCTTCATTCCCATACAAATCGCTCTGACGGTCAGGATACCGTCATCGAGCTGATCGAAAATGCCGCTAAGACCGAAGGTCTCAAGGCTTTCGCGCTGACAGACCACGACGTTCTGCCGCCGAAGCAGATCGAGGTCGACGGCAAGCTCGTAGACACGATCGAATACGCAGCATCCAAGGGCGTGGAATTCATCCCCGGCATCGAGATCTCCTGCGACACATACGTTGACGACGTACACATCGTCGGTCTGTACTGCGACTTCAGCATCCCCGGCTTCCAGAGCATGGAAGATGACGTCAAGCAGAGCAAAATCGACGGCTACCACGCCCTCTGCGATAAGCTCGTAGAACGCGGCATGGACGTAAGCTGGGCCTCCATCACAACAGATGTCGGCAGAGCGGAAGACGAAGTTCAGCGCAAGCAGATCTTCGAGGCACTCGCTGACAAGGGCTATGTATCCGACTGGAAAGCAGCGAAGATCATGGTCCGTGACGATGCAGAGCTCAATATCAAGC
>JAZRGP010000383.1:0-6460 GCA_045644225.1 Christensenellaceae bacterium
GGCACATATTCCGCAAGCAGCTTGCTGGAGAAATATCTGAGATCGACGAGTGTGATCTTTGCGTAAGTATCCGCGAACAACGGCGCGATACTGCTGCCGAAAGAATCACGGAAGATGATCAGCTCACGATCCGTCGCGGCATCGGGATTCTCGACCGTCAGCAGCGCCTGCGCACCGCCGAGATATACGTCGTATCCGTCCGTCCCCGTGAAGCGGTCGACCGTGTATACGGGGATCTCACCTGCTTCAACAGAGGTCACCTTTGCCTGCTTCGTGCCTTCGCTCTCGAGGTACGTGAGCGTATCCGCAGGAACGTTCATCGCGCTCTGGCCGAGGTATACTCCCTTAAAAGGAGAAAGCGACTGCGCGGTATAATCCTCCCATACGGGAAGAGCCTCCGCGATATCCATCCCCTCCGCGAGCTTCTCAACGACGGGCTGCAGAGCCTCCTGCCGCCAGTGTGTATCCGTTGCGTAATAATCCTCTGCGGAAAGTGTATCGAACAGATCGATATACGCAAGCCCCGAAACACCCGACATGATCTCGAGCATTTTGTCGTAATCCAGCATGGGTCTGCCGCTCTCATCGCGGATGTAATAGTTCTTATCGGGGATGATCGCGTAATATCCCTTAGCATTCGTGCCGCTGAGATACAGTTCATAGATCTCGCTGAACTTATCTCTTGCATAGGCGATCTGCTTTTCATCTGTGGGGTACTCGATCTTATAGATCGCATCATTATATTGATAGAGTCCGTTGGAATCCTGCATGCCGAAGAGCTTTCGGCTGACCGCTGTCTTGATCCCGCGGAAGGAATCCCTCAGCGGAAACTGATCCAGCAGGTAATCCTCAAGGTCCTGCATATATTCCGCAGAGAACACCGCTTCGGAAGATATCTCAGGCAGCTGCGCAAGCCTTCTGCGCTCGGATACGGAGATATCCGCATCGGGCGAAACCGCATGCCAGATGCCGAAGCCGAAGATAATGACCGCGAACACCGCGATGATCAATATGCCTTTTGTCTTTTTCATATCATCACCGCCTTAAAATCTGAAATACAGGAACGGATTGAAGGATCCGTCCACGAGATATGCCGTAACGACGACCATGACCGCGCAGAGCGCAATGGGTTCGAGCACCGTCATGATGCGCTTGTCCTCAAGCTTTGCATACAGTTTTTTGAGTATGGGCATGCTGCCGATGACTGCCGCAAGGATGAGCAGACCGTAGCTCTTTAAATAATAGAGCGTCTGTCCGCTGATAAAAGGCAATCCGCCCGCGCCGAACATCCCGCCGAGATCCGATACCGCACCGCCGATGCCGTCCGCATTGAAGATCACAAAGCCGATCACGACAAACAGAAGTACATAAATGCGCGAGAGCACCCTGCTCTTTTCGAGATGCTTCAGCAGGAAGAGCTTTTCAACGACGAGCAGAACACCGTAAAGCAGACCCCATACGATAAAGGTCCAGTCCGCACCGTGCCAGAAGCCCGTCAGGAACCATACCACAAAAATATTGAAAAACCATCTGCCGCTGCTGACGCGGTTGCCGCCAAGCGGGATATACACATAGTCGCGGAACCATCCGCCCATGGTCATATGCCACCTGCGCCAGAACTCCGTGATCGAGCGGGAGATATAGGGATAATCGAAGTTTTCGGGGAAGCGGAATCCGAAGATGCGCCCAAGGCCGATCGCCATGTCGCTGTAACCCGAGAAGTCGAAATAGATCTGCAGGGTATACGCGATCGCATAGATCCAGTAGAAAAGCACGCTCTTTTCGGGAGAATCGCGGAAGACCATGCAAAGCTCGCCCATCGCATTTGCGATCAGCACCTTTTTGCCGAGACCCACGACAAAGCGCCTTACACCTGCCGCAACGTCCTCCATGCGGTGTTCCCGATCGGAGAGTTCCCTTGAGATATCCGTATACCGCACGATCGGTCCTGCAACGAGCTGCGGGAACAGGCAGACGAACGTCGCGAGCGTAAAGAAATTCCGCTCACACTTCGCTCTGCCGCGATATACATCGATGGTGTAACTCATCGTCTGGAACGTGAAAAAGCTGATGCCGATAGGCAGCGGCACATTCAGCAGAGGGATCTGCGTCCCGAGGATGCCGTTCACAACTCCGATGAAAAAGTCCGTATACTTAAAGAACCCCAGCATCGCAAGGTTGATGATGATGGATGATATGAGCGCCGTTTTTGCCTTCTTCTCTCCGCGGTGCTTCTCGATATACAGGCTATGCAGATAATCCGAGATCGAGGAGAAAATAAGAAGCAGCGTATAGACCGGCTCCCCGAAGAAGTAGAAGATCAAGCTCGCGATCAGGAGCACAAAGTTCTTCGCTTTTTTCGGTACGGCAAAATACGCTGCCAATGTTACGGGCAAAAATGCATATAAGAATGTGATTCCGGAAAAGAGCATGTTTCACCCCAGTTATTTTTTAATAATGCTTATGCGTAAAGTGCATCAAAGTTTGCAATGATGCCGTCTGCAGCTGCAGCATTGGACATTACGAGCAGGATCGTGTTGTCGTGAGAAACGACTGCCTTCTTCTCTGCTTCTACGCAGACCCACTTTCTGGGATCAGCGTTCTTTTCGATCTCAGCAGCGACCTTTTCCGTTTCGGATGCATCCGCTACGCGAACGAGCACGACGGAGTGTGCGATCGCAGAGATCATACCTTCGGAAACGAGTGCTTCAGCGCCTTCGGGCATTGCTGTGAATGCGAAGTATTCGAAGCTTTCTGCATCCAGAGCCATTGTTTCGGCAGCGGGTGTTTCCACGCCATTAAGGATCGCAGCCATGACGACTTCAAGGCTCATATCCGCAGGAGCACCTTCGGGAGCGGGAGCAGCCTCAGCATCCACAGAGGGCATTTCTGCAGCATCACCTTCAGCGGGCAGCATCGGCATAACGGGACCGAGGGGACCTTCGCCTTCTGCTGCAGGCTGGTTCATCGTAGGATCTTCATTGGGGTCAGCCGCGGGCTGGTTCATCGTGGGATCTTCTTCAACTTCGGGAGCTGCGGGTTCCTTAGCGCCGCAGGCAGCCATAGCAAAAATCATTACGATTGCAATTACGATCAAAAATACTTTCTTCATTTCTTACTCCTTTTGTTCTTTGTTGGTATTATAACACATTTTCAACAGAATTAAATGTTTTTCGGCCGAAATTCACGGTAAATTCACTGCCGAATTATTTCTTCCTATAATTAGACGAATCAGAGAGCAAAAAAGTTCCCGATTTTTTAAAAATTTTTTATTTTTTCAAAAAAATTTCCGCGGTCCCTCTCTTCCGCGGAAATTCGTTGGATTTATATTGTTTTATTCTGCGATATATTCCGCAAAGCTGAGTTCAGCCTTAAAGAGATCTCCGTCAATCCTGATATCAAACTTACCACCCTGCAGATCAGTCAGGCTCTTTGCGATATTCAGCCCCAATCCACTGCCCTCAGTGTTTCTGGAATCATCTCCGCGTACAAAGCGTTCCAGAAGCTCTGCCGCATCAATATTCAGCATCTCGCGAGAGATATTCCTGAGCGAGATCACAACACTTCTCTCCACGGAGTCAGTGCGGAGATAAACACGAGTCTGCGGCTGAGCATATTTGCAGATATTGCCAAGCAGATTATCCATCACTCTCCAGAGCAACTTTCCGTCTGCGAGGATGACGGTATTCTCTGCAGAAATCTGCACAACAGGCGTCAGTTGTGCCTTATCTAAGCGTTCTTCATATTCGCTCACCGCCTGCCGCATCAGTTCCCCCACGTTCACCGGAGAAAGATTCACGCTGATGTTTCCCGTCGAAGCCTTGGACGCCTCAACGAGATCCTCCATCAGCTTTTTCATACGATGAGACTGTCTGTCGAGCACATCGAGGTATATTCTCGCTTCTTCATCCGTATGCGGCTTTTTCAGCAGATCGACATAGTTGATAATGGAAGTCAGCGGCGTTTTAATATCGTGCGAAACATTCGTGATCAACTCTGTCTTCATTCGCTCGCTTTTCGTGCGTTGCTCCACCGCCGTGCCAAGAACATCCGACACGGAATTGAGATTCTCTGCGTGCCTGCGGAAATCCCAGATGAATTTCTTCGTATCCGTCTTGTATTCCAGATCACCAGCCGCAAGCCGTTCGCCTGCCGCGCGCAATTTCTGCAATTGCAGGGAAATCATACACACCGCAACCGCAAAGCCGAAAAACAGCAACACTGCAAGCAACAACGCAAACTCCCATGCTCCGAATGCCGCAACCACAAAGAGGATCACTCCGATTGCTGCAAATCCGAGCAGCACAACAATGGTTTTCCACAGCATCGGCAATGCGCGATACGCACTCCGCAAAGCTCTGCCAACTGCACATGCACCCTTCCACAATAGCTTCAGCACACACCAGATCACCGTGTTTTTCCAAAAGGTTCTTGTCTTGATGCGCACGGCAATGCCAGAGAACAGCATGAGCACTAATGCTTCAGCAATGCCGCAGAACAGCGCGATCACCAAGATATGCGCAAGCGCACTCGGATAACCCCAATTATCCATCAGCCCCGTCCAGTCTATCACATATGCCGCACCGATAAATATAAGCACATATATAACAATCAGCAGGTCAAGCGGGATCTTGTTGAAGTTGCTGACAAAAATACCCTCTTTGTCCTTCCTATACCCTGCCGCACTGATATAGAAAATCAACATCGCGAGCCATAGCACCCCAGAGAGAATGCCCAGCACAACGCCGCCAGGCAGCCCCAGAGGAACAAATATATGATAGAAGGTAAATCCGAAATCATTTCTCCATTGTGCGGAATCATCATTCACAAGATATTTCAGTTCAAACTCATCAATGCGACCGTCTGGATGCTGATAATGGTATCCGAATTCTCTGTAAAGCTGCGTTTCATCCGTAAAATCGTGATTTTCATAATACTTCTCGCCATTCACAGAGAACTCGATCAGCAATTTATTCCCAAAAGTCAGAGCATCGATTGTGTTCTGGCCGAGTGTGTCCCTCATATAACGATGCGCAAATGCATATGTAAGGTTTTCGGCTTCATCGCTCACGATAACAGAATTTGCGAAATCCACCTCATATAAGTGCCTGTCTGCACAATATGCCACACCGATTACCGTAAATACACACGCCGCGGAGAACACCACAGCCAAAACAAGCGCAACAATTTTCGCTGCAAGGCTTTCCTTCAGTTTTTTCATCATTTATTCCTCCTTTCAGCTGTGTTGTCCGTGATTTTATACCCCTGCCCCCAGACTACCCTCAGATAGCGCGGTTCGGATGGCGTGATCTCGATCTTCTCACGCAGATGGCGGATATGCACCGCTACGGAATTCTGCGATCCGAATGCGTTTTCGTTCCATATTTTTTCATAGATCTCCGCCGAGGAGAACACTTTCCCCGGATTCTTCATCAGCAGGTGCAGGATGTTATATTCCATAGGCGTCAGCGAGATCTCCTCGCCATCAACAGTCACGATGCGTGTCTCGTCATCCAGTTCGATCCCACCGATTACAAGGTGATTGTGCCGCTCTGTCTTTCCGCCGAAATTCGTATACCGCCGCAGCTGCGAGCGCACCCGCGCCAGGACCTCCAACGGCTCAAACGGCTTTGTAATATAGTCATCTGCTCCAATATTGAGCCCCAGTATTTTATCCGCGCTCTCGCTTTTTGCGGTAAGAAAGATGATCGGGATGTTGCTCCGCTCCCGCAGCTTTGCTGTCGCCATGATACCGTCCATCTCAGGCATCATGATATCCATCAGAATCAGATCGATCTGGGTCTCTCCGACGATGCGAAGCGCCTCTTTTCCCGTATATGCTTCATACAGTTCATATCCTTCTGCAGAAAGATAGATCTTCAGCGCAGATACAATGTCTCTGTCGTCATCACAAATCAATACTCTGTACATTTCGTTTCACCTCTTGATTCTATTGTACAGAGAAGTCTTTTAAGATAAAAGATGGAAAAGCATTAAGTTTTCTTTAAGATTTCGTCAGTTCGCTCCCACGGCGCTTATCCCCCGACCAAGCAAAAAAGGATGATCCTTTCGGACCATCCTTTTATAATCAGGGAATTCGATATTAGTACATACCGCCCATGCCGCCCATACCTGCGCCTGCGGGCATTGCGGGTTCGGGAGCGGGGATGTCTGTAACGAGGCTTTCTGTTGTCAGCAGGAGAGATGCAACAGAAGCTGCGTTCTGCAGAGCGGATCTCGTAACCTTAGCGGGGTCAAGGATACCTGCTTCGTACATATCAACATATTCGCTTGCAGCTGCGTTGAAGCCGAAGGATGCGGATTCGGATGCGCGAACCTTTTCAACGATGATGCTGCCTTCGAGGCCTGCGTTTGCAGCGATCTGTCTGATCGGTTCTTCGAGTGCGCGGAGAACGATCTGTGCGCCTGTCTTAACGTCGCCTTCGAGAGTTTCGATAAC
>JAZRGP010000384.1:0-1487 GCA_045644225.1 Christensenellaceae bacterium
GTCATGGCGAACGGTCTCGCGGGCAACCCCATGATCACAGAAGACGGCGAAGACTTCCGCACATTTAAAAAGGCTCTTAAAGCTCTCACCGTTCAGCTCTGCCGCACGATCGCAGGCGACGGCGAAGGCGCTACAAAGCTCGTTGAATGCAAGGTCAGCGGCGCAAAGGATATCACCACGGCAAAGACCGTTGCGAAATCCGTAATCTGCTCCAGCCTCGTCAAATCCGCAATGTTCGGTGCGGATGCCAACTGGGGACGCGTACTCTGCGCGATCGGCTACAGCGGTGCTGATGTCGACGTCAATAAGATCGATGTATCCTTCGTCTCCGCGGCAGGCAAGCTCGACGTCTGCAAAAACGGTGCAGGCATTCCCTTCAGCGAAGAACTCGGCAAAGAGGTCCTCTCCGAAAAAGAGATCGATATCATGATCGAGCTCAACGACGGTGAAGCTTCCGCAGATGCATGGGGCTGCGACCTCACATACGACTACGTTAAGATCAATGCGGATTACCGCACATAATGGGAGGCAGTTATGATCCATTCCAATGCAGAACGTGCTCTTGTTTTAACACAGGCACTTCCCTATTTCCAGAAATACTTCGGCAAGATCGTCGTCGTCAAATACGGCGGCAATGCCATGATCAATGAAGAACTCCGCAACGCTGTCATGGGTGACCTCGTCCTGCTGCAGCTCGTCGGTGTAAAGGTCGTCCTCGTCCACGGCGGCGGTCCCGAGATCAGCGATATGCTGAAAAAGATCGGCAAGCAGTCTGAATTCGTCAACGGTCTTCGTGTTACGGACGAAGAGACCTCCGAGATCGTCCAGATGGTCCTCGCAGGCAAGATCAATAAATCTCTCGTGAATTACATCCAGAACAACGGCGGCAAGGCGATCGGTCTGTCGGGCATGGATGGTCATATGATCCGTGCAAAGCAGATGGATCCTGCGCTCGGCTATGTCGGTGATGTCGAAAAGATCGATCCTCAGCCTATCCTCGATGTTCTGCAGCACGGTTATATCCCCGTCGTATCCACGATCGGCTGCGATGACGGTGAAAAAGCCTATAACATCAACGCAGATACCGCTGCTGCAGCGATCGCGGCGGCTCTCGAGGCAGAGTGTCTCATCTCCATGACGGATATCGGCGGTCTGATGCGCGATAAAGATGATCCCACGACCGTCATCCCCGTGCTCAAGATCGATGACGCACCCAAGCTCAAGGAAGAAGGCATCATCTCGGGCGGCATGATCCCCAAGGTCGACTGCTGCATCAATGCCATCAAGGACGGTGTCAAGAAGGTCTTCATCATCGACGGACGCATCCCGCATTCCCTCATCGTGGAAATGTTCACAGATGAAGGTATCGGCACAATGTTCGTGAAATAAGGAGTTTACCATGAACCTCAAGGAAAAAGACAAGCAATATATCGTCGGCTCATACGGCCGCTTCCCGCTTGAGATCGTCAAGGGCAAAGGTTCTCTCT
>JAZRGP010000385.1:0-3734 GCA_045644225.1 Christensenellaceae bacterium
GCTCGTTGAAACGGGCAGCCGTATGGACGAGATCATCTACGAAGAATTCAAAGGTACGGGCAACATGGAACTGCACCTCGACAGAAAGCTTTCGGAAAAGCGCATCTTCCCCGCGATCGATCTTGCAAAGTCGGGTACACGCCGCGAAGAACTGCTGCTCTCCAACAAGGAGAGAGAAGGCATCTGGTCGATCCGCAAAGTCCTCTCCTCGGGCAATACCGCGGAGGTCACGGAGCAGCTGCTGGGCATGCTGGTCCGCACGCAGACAAACGACGAGTTCCTGATGCGTCTCCGGGAATGGCTCTCCATCTGGGAGAAGGAAGGCTACAAGCTTTCGCAGAGCTCCAGATACAACATGCCATAAAAACAACGAAATCATACCGCGGCAGAGGTGAAAAAAAGCTTTTGCCGCTGATTTTTATGAAAAAACAAAAAATTACCCTGCGTAATGGCTTGCTTGTTACGCAGGGTAATGTGATAAAGTAAGCGGCGTAAGGAGGTGAAAAAAGCTATGTCAAAATACACAACGGGAGAGATTGCAAAGCTCTGCGGCGTATCCGTGCGCACGGTGCAGTATTATGATACGAGAGGGATCCTCGTTCCGGGCGAACTTTCCGAAGGCGGCAGAAGGCTGTATAGCGACGACGATCTCAGCAAGATGAAGATCATCTGCTTCCTGACAGAGATCGGGTTCTCGATCAATAACATCGCGGAGCTGCTCGCAGACGAAGCACCTGCGAATCTGATCGAGCTGCTGATGGAGCAGCAGGAGGAGATCCTGAGAAACGAAGTATCGGAACGCCAGGAAAAGCTCAATAAGCTTATTCAGCTGCGAAGAGAACTGAGAAAAAACTCGGACCTTTCCGTTGAATCTATTGGTGATATAGCGCATCGTATGGAAAACAGAAAAAAACACAGAAAAGTGATTGTGACGATGCTTCTTGCGGCATTGCCGATCGCGGCTTTGCTTTGGGGTGCGATCTTTCTTTGCGTCAAAATGGGATTGTGGTGGTCGTTTATCGTTTATGCGGCAGTCGCGATCCCCTGGGGAATCTGGGTTTCGAAATATTACTATAAAAAAGTCGGCTACATCTGCCCGCATTGCCACGCACTTTTCAAACCGAAATTCAAGGAGATGTTCTGGGCAAACCATACCCCCAAGACGAGGAAGCTTCGTTGTCCGCATTGCGAAAAGAAGAGCTTTTGCTTAGAGGTTTATTACGAAGAATAAGGCGGTCGGCGATAAACCCCGTATTTCGTGTTTTTCGCATCGGCACATAAAACGCATAATATCAGAGCATCTTCGGATGCTCTTTTTCTTTGCGGGGAACTGTGGTACAATAAATATATGGAAACCATCATACATGAAATAAGGCCGTTTTTTGAGGCGGATTCAAAAATACTCATTCTCGGAACGATGCCCTCGCCGAAATCCCGTGAACGTGGGTTTTATTATATGCACCCGCAGAACCGATTCTGGAGAGTAATTGCGGATGCGCTGGGTGAAAGTTTTCCCGAGACCGTGGACGACCGCAAGGCGCTTTTGCGGAGAAACCGCATCGCCCTGTGGGATGTGCTGAGCTCCTGCGAGATCAGCGGTGCATCGGATGCGAGCATCCGCAATGCGCAGCCGAACGATATCGCATGGCTGCTGCGGCAGGCGCCCATCGAGCGCATTTATGCCACGGGAAAAACGGCGGAGAAGTATTACAACAGATTTTTGCGGGAGAAGCTCGGCAGGGAAGTGATCGGACTGCCCTCGACAAGCCCTGCAAACTGCAGGATGCACTATGAGGAATTGCTGAAAGAATATCGCGTGATCGCGGAGGTGCTGAAATGACGTTAAAAGAAATGATCGCTGAATGCAACAATATCGTGTTCTTCGGAGGAGCAGGTGTATCGACCGCCAGCGGGATCCCTGATTTCCGCAGTGTGGACGGACTGTATCGGCAGAAGTATGAATATCCGCCCGAGACCGTGCTTTCGCATAGCTTTTTCCTGCGGAAAACGGAGTATTTCTATAAATTCTACCGCGACAAGATGCTTTACCTCGATGCGAAGCCGAATGCCGCGCATATCAAGCTCGCGGAGCTGGAGGCGCAGGGCAAGCTGAAGGCGGTCGTCACGCAGAATATCGACGGTCTGCATCAGGCGGCAGGCAGCAAAAACGTCTTCGAGCTGCATGGGAGCGTTCTCAGAAACAGCTGTATGCGCTGCGGCAAGAAATTCGACGTGCAGTTTATCAAGGACAGCGAAGGTGTGCCGAAATGCAGCTGCGGCGGAACGGTCAAGCCCGACGTCGTGCTTTATGAAGAATGTCTGGATGACGCATGCATCAACGGTGCGGTGGAAGCGATCGCGAATGCGGATATGCTGATCGTCGGCGGGACGTCGCTCTCCGTTTATCCCGCGGCGGGATTGGTGCAGTATTTCCGCGGGAAATACCTTGTCCTCGTCAATAAATCGGAAACAAACGCGGATAAAGACGCGGACCTCGTTATCCGCGAGGGGATCGCAGAGGTATTCGCGAAGCTTTAATGCATGGGCAGGATGAGCTGCATGCCGTGATAAACTCCGTCGGAAATCCCGTTTGCCTTGCGGAGAGAGTCCTCGGAGATGCCGAAATGCGCGGCAATGGATCGGACGGTATCCGTGGCGCGGCAGGTATAGATACGAGCGGGCGGCGGAAGAAGGATCGCCTCGCCTTCCCGCAGGTTTTGCGGATCGAGAGCAGGGTTTTGCTGCAGGATCGCAAACATGGTCGTGCTGTGTTTTTCCGCGATGCGATATAGCGTATCACCTGCGCAGACGGTATAGCTGCGTGCGGAACTGCAGAAATCGAGCTCGGGGATCGTGAGCCTTGCACCGATGCGGATGTGCGGATTGGCGCGGACGATCATGCAGACGGGAATGCCATAGCGCACGCTCAGATGCTCGAGGGTTTCTCCGCGACGAAGAATATGAAACATAAAAAACTCCTTAAAAAAACCGAGAGATCGATGTCTCTCGGTTTTTTATATGATGCTTTTTATGAGAAAATGCGCTCAGACGAGCTCTTTCAGCAGATCGTAGATCTCGTCCTCCGTGAAAGGAACGGGGTTTTTCTTCGTGCTGCTGGAGCTTGCGGAGAGCTTTGCGACGTTGCGGAGCTGATCCTGCGGGATATTGAAATCGCGGAGGTCGGAGGGCATACCGATCTCTTTATTCAGCTCAGCGAGCTTTTCCGCGAGGAATTCGCTTGCGGCAGTCGGGTCGGTTTCGGTGCAGCCGAACTGTGCGGCGATATCGGCATATTTCTTTACGCCTTTCTTTGCGTTTGCTTTGACCGCATGCGGGAGAAGAATGCCGCAGCAGATGCCGTGGCGGATGCCGCAGATGCCGCCGAGCACACCGCCGATGCCGTGAGCAAGCCCGAGACCTGAGTTGGCGAAGCCGATGCCGCTCATTGCCGCGCCTGCGGAGAGTGCCTCGCGTGCGGCAAGGTTGCTGCCGTCTTTTACGGCGATCTTGAGTGCATCATAGGTGGACTTGATGTGCGTAAGCGCGATGCCGTCCGTGAACGGGGTTGCGTTTTTGGAAGTATAGCATTCGATCAGCTGGCAGAGGGCATCTGTGCCGGATGCGGCAGTGGTCGATGCGGGGACGGAGAGCGCCAGCTCGGGATCGATGATCGCGACCTTTGCGAGCATCATATCCGAACGGATGCTGCGTTTGCCGTAACCGGGGACTGTGAC
>JAZRGP010000386.1:0-1442 GCA_045644225.1 Christensenellaceae bacterium
GGGCAGCTCCTTTACGGTCAGCAGCTCCGCAGGCTTCGTTTTTCCGGAATACTTGCAGGCAAGTCCGCAGATGAGCATGCCGAGCCCTGCGCCAAGATACAGAAAAGCCGCCATCATCGTGGGCGCCGCCTTTGCAAGCAGAAGCTTGGAGAGCGGTACATTGATGGCATAGAGCGCCGCGGAGAGCAGCGCAAAGAATGTCGCGGTCCTGATCTTAGTTTTCACGGTCTGCTCCTTTCCCGATCTTCTGGATCCATCCGACGATCTGCCCCGAGAGGATGACCGTCAGCAGAGAATAGCCGAGTTTGCGGAAGGGAATATACGTCGCGGATAAGCCGAGCACGAACAGGTCGCTCAGCAGATAGATCCAGCGGATATCCCACTTCAGAATATGCGAAAGGCTCATTGCCAGCGCATCATCACCGCCGGGAGCGCCGCCTGCGCGCACAGCGAGACCCACGCCAACGCCAACGAACACCGCACCAATGAGCGCCGCGAGCAGGGGATGCTCCGCGATCTGCGGACAGATCGGCGGAAACTGCTCAAAGATCGCATAAAACAGAGAGAATCCACCGCCTGCGATGATGGAATAGCCGATAAACTCCTTGCCGAGCGTGCGCCAGCCGAGCAGGTAGCACGCTGCATTCAGGATCAGCCCCGATACCGCAGGGGAGATATTGAGCCAGTACTGCAAAAGAAGGGTCAGCCCCAGCACGCCGCCCTCCGTCACCTCCGCAAAGGAGTGGATATGATATAATCCGAATGCCAGGATCGCGCTGCCGATGAGCGCAAGCAGGCAGGATGTTTTATTGAGCCTGGGTATCATTTCCGATTCTCCGTTTCCCGCTCCAGCTCGAGCAAGATCCTTTTTGCATCATTTCCCGCGGCAAACCCGCCGAGGGAACCGTCCGCTGCGATCATGCGGTGGCACGGGATCGCCAGCAGGATGGGATTTCGATGTGCGGCAGAAGCCGCTGCGCGGGCATAGCGAGCGCTTCCGCAGGCTCTTTCCGCGATGTCTTTATAGGATGCCGTCTTTCCGTAAGGGATCTTCCGCAGCTCCGCCCAGATCTTCTGCTGAAAATCCGTTCCTTTGGGAGCGATATCAAAGGAGAGTTCTTTGCTCTCTCCCGCAAAATACCGATCCAGCGCAAGCTTTGCATCGCGGAGGGTATCGTTCTCCTCCGCAGGGCAGACCTCCTGCGTCAGCACGATGCGCACGACGGCACCGTTCTCCTCACCGATCAGCAATGTGCCGATGGGCGAGTCATAATATCCGATCATTTCCAGCCGTCTTCGCTCTCTGCCTTCTGCGGACGCTGCATCAGCATCTTGACCGCGGTGTTTGCGGAGAGCTCTTCATAGCAGACGCGGTAGCAGACCTCGTTGATGGGCATTTCGACGTTGTATTTCTTCGCGAGTTCATAGACGATTTTTGTTGC
>JAZRGP010000387.1:0-1937 GCA_045644225.1 Christensenellaceae bacterium
GTGAATTTTGGACTATCACTGCAAAGCTTACGGATTCCGAAACAAAAGCCAGCTTTGAAGCAAAGTTCCACGGCGATAAAAACGGCAAGATCGAACCCGCAAACGAAGAAGAAACAAACAAGATCCTCGATGCGATCAGAAATTCCGACTTTGTCGTAAATAATGTCAAACGCGGCACACGTCAGAAGCGCCCTTATGCTCCTTTCACGACAAGTACTCTCCAGCAGGATGCTTCCAAGAAGCTCGGCTTCAACACAAACCGCACTATGGTCATCGCTCAGGGACTCTATGAAGGTGTCAAGATCAGTGAATCCGAGACCGTCGGTCTCATCACCTATATGCGTACCGACTCCACAAGAGTTTCCTCCGAGGCTCAGTTTGCCGCAAGAGAATTTATCGAAAAGAAATACGGCAAGGAATACGTCCCCGAAAAGCCGAACTTCTTCTCTTCCCGTAAAAATGCTCAGGATGCTCACGAAGCCATCCGTCCGACCTATATCAAATACACTCCCGAGTCTCTGAAGTCTCAGCTCACGACGGATCAGTTCAAGCTTTATCAGCTGATCTATACCCGTTTCCTCGCTAGCCAGATGCCCGCGGCTGTTTATAATACCATCTCCGCAGACATCAATGCAGGCGACTATATTTTCCGTTCCTCTTTCTCCAGCCTTGCCTTCCCCGGTTATAAGGCAGTTTATCAGGACGGCGCGGAAGAAGACGAACTCAGCGGCTCCGCTATGCCCGATCTCAAGGACGGCTCTGTCTGCAAGGTCGATTCCATCAACCCCAAGCAGAATTTCACATCTCCGCCGCCCCGCTATACCGAGCATTCCCTCGTTAAGGCATTCGAAGAACTCGGCATCGGCAGACCTTCCACATACGCTCCCATCATCTCCACGATCATCGACCGTCAGTATATCGAGCGTCAGCAGAAGAACCTCGTTCCGACCGACCTCGGTGTCATCGTAACAGATCTCATGAAGGCAAACTTCCCCGATATCGTTAACGTCAAGTTTACCGCCGAGATGGAAGACAGCCTCGACAGCATCGAAGATGACGGCCGCGACTGGCACGAGATCATCGGTGATTTCTACGGTCCCTTTGAACAGAATCTCTTAAAGGCGGAAAAGGAAGTCGAGCGCGTAACGCTCCCCGAGCGTCCTGCAGGCGTTACCTGCGAGCTCTGCGGCTCGGAAATGGTCTATAAGAGCGGTCGCTTCGGCGAATTCATCGCATGCCCGAATTACCCGACATGCAAGAACACCAAGCCTATCGTAAAACCCATCAAGACTCCCTGCCCGCAGTGCGGCGGCAGCCTTGTCCAGAAGAAGTCCCGCAAGGGCAGCACGTTCTTCGGCTGCCAGAATTATCCCGATTGCTCCTTTGTATCCTGGGATATGCCGCTTGAAGAAAAATGCACGACCTGCGGTGAATACATGGTCCAGAAGAAGTTCGGCAGAAAGAGCTATAAGAAGTGCTCCAACCCCGAATGTGCGACCAACAAGAAACAATCCAATAAGAAAGAAGAAAAGTAATATGCAGACAGTAAGCGTTATCGGCGCGGGGCTTGCAGGCTGCGAGGCAGCTTATCAGCTCGCCAAAAAAGGCATTCACGTCAAGCTTTATGAAATGAAGCCGCACAAAAAATCTCCCGCACACCATACAGACGGCTTTGCCGAGCTCGTCTGCTCCAATTCCCTGCGTTCCGACCGTATGGAAAATGCAGTCGGTCTGCTGAAGGAAGAGATGCGCATGCTGGATTCTCTCATCATGCGTGCGGCAGATGCAACTCAGGTCCCTGCAGGCGGCGCACTCGCCGTCAACAGACACGAGTTTTCGGATTACATCACAAATGAATTAAAGTCCAATCCCAATATCGAGGTGATCGAAGAAGAAATCACCTCTCTTTCTGCTGTTTCCGGCAGAAAGATCGTTGC
>JAZRGP010000388.1:0-1235 GCA_045644225.1 Christensenellaceae bacterium
CGTCAAGAGAGCGATCGAGGAAGGTATCGACCCCGTTACGGCGATCCAGATGGTTACGATCAACGCGGCTCAGTGCTTCCAGATGGATCACGATCTCGGCAGCATCGCTCCCGGTAAGTGCGCGGACATCATCTTTATCGAAGACCTCAAGGATATCAAGGTATCCCTCGTCATGATCGACGGTGACGTCGTCGCGGAAGACGGCAAACTCACGATCGATGTTCCCGAATACGAATATCCCGAATGGGCAACACACTCCATGCACATCCGCGATGCGATCACTCCCGATACATTCCGCGTTGCGGCTCCCGCAGGCAAGGATGAAGCAACGGTGCGCGTTATTGAAGTTATCCCCGCAAAGGTTCCCGATATGGAAGTCCACGCTGTCCTCAAGGCAGAAAACGGTGAGCTCAAGAGCGATGTTTCGCAGGACGTCCTGAAGACATTTGTATTCGAACGTCACCACGAAACAGGTACATACGGCGTCGGCTTCGTCAAGGGCTTCGGCATCGAAAAGGGCGCTATGGCGAGCACAGTTGCTCACGATGCGCATAACCTGCTTGTCGTCGGCACGAACGACGAGGATATGGCGCTCGCGGCAAATACGCTCATCGAATGCGGCGGCGGTATGGCTGCGGTCTGCGACGGAAAGGTCCTCGGATGCGTTCCGCTGCCCATCGCAGGTCTCATGAACGGCAAGCCCGTCGAAGAAATGTCCGAGACAGTCGCTCAGCTGGAAAAGGCATGGGTCGAGATCGGCTGCGATATGCCCTCTCCCTTTATGACCATGGCGCTCATTCCGCTGGCTTGTCTGCCCGAACTCAGACTCACGAACAGAGGTCTTGTAGACTGCACCAAGTTTGAATTTGTGGATCTGATCGTAGACTGATCCGAAAACAGATAAACAAGCATATCAAAAGTCCGGCTAAAATGCCGGACTTTTTTGCGTTTCGGGCGATTAAAATACAAAACCGCATATCTAAAGGGAAAATGCTCAATTGCGTGCATGAATTAACCAAAATTTAACCAGTTTTCAAAATTCCTGTAAAAATATAATGAAAATCTCAAAACATAGTATTAAAAACAAGAAAAATGCTTGCAATTTCAAAAATGCGGGAGTATGATAGGTCACGGTGTCATTACGGCGAAACGGTTTCGCATTCAGAACAGGAGTATTTGAAATGAATTTTATTGGAGACTTTTTTGCTGTCGGGATCGTTATTATTCTTTTTACA
>JAZRGP010000389.1:0-1877 GCA_045644225.1 Christensenellaceae bacterium
AGGTCAGCAGCAGTGCGAACATCCTTACGGTAACGCTCTCTAAAGAACTGCTGGAATGGCCCGCGACCGTTACGAAAGCATCTCAGCGCGAGCTTGCGGTATATTCCATCGTCAATACGCTGGTCGAGGCGACGGGATATTCGCAGATCCAGCTGATGATCGACCGTGACGACAACGGCATCAGCCAGCGCCTGCATACGGGAGAACTTGGCTTCGCATCTGACGCGGTCGACCTGATGAGCGGCATGCTGGGCGTGCTCGAGCGCAACGGTGCGGTCGTGCTGACCCCTGCGAATACGGTGGAATGCATATTTGATGCGATGATGAAAAAGGATTACTCGCTGGTATATTCCTTTATCGCATACAGTGATACATACGGAAGCACAAAGGTCGACGAAGCGAGCTTCCGCTCTGCAGTGGAAAAGGCAGCGCCCACGCTTGAGGGTTATACCGTCAGAGAGATCATCATCTCCGAGGACGGACAGAGCGCTGTCGCTATGATCGACTATACGCTGCGCTTTGCGACCGAGGACAGCACCACGCGCACCAATGTTCCCAACTATCTCGTTCGTGAAAACGGAATCTGGAAGCAGCGGTATTCCGCATTTGAGGACATTTTCCTCACGATGGAGGTGAGCCCCTCTTGAGAAAGCTGAGAATGGTCCTTGCGCTGATCCTTGCGGGGATGCTGCTCTGCGGATGCAGCGTGCTGAGAGAGGACAACGACATCACGGGGATCGAGATGCCGAAGGCAGAATATATCGAGACAGGGACGGAAACGCGAACGATCACACCGTCGCTTTACTATCTGGAAAACGGCAGTAAGCTCGGTATCGAAACGCGCGAGCTGACCCTGCGGCAGGATGATGATGAAGCTGAAGTCATTCTGAATACCCTGCTGGAAAGCCCGATCCGATCGGATCTGACACGTGCGGCAAGCGGACTTACGCTCGATAAGGTAGAACGCACGAACGACCTTGTAAATGTTTATCTGTATGCTGCAGGAGATTTTTCGCAGCAGAGAAAGTTTATCATTGCCGCAACTGTGACCAATACGCTCGTGGATTACTTCAACGTGCCGTATGTATGCGTGTTTATCAACAACTCTCCGCTGCTGATCAACGGCTATCCTTACGGCGCGATGCAGAAGGTATCGGAAAACGTTTATGAGGAATATCAGCAGTGTCTGGCGAAATATGAATCGGGAACGGATACAGAGATCGTTCTGCCGATCTACTTTTTGGATGAAACGCAGGATTATATCTTCCCCGAAATGCGGACGATCACACTCAAAAAAGGAGAAGACGGGATCGACCGAACGGAGGTCGTGCGCAGCCTGCTTGATGAGATCGCGGTGGGTCCGAAGGTCAATTACTTCCTGAAGACCGTATTTGCACCGAAATCTTCGGAAAATGACTCTGTTGCGGTGCATTATGACGTAAATGTCGAGACACTGACGCTGAATTATAACTATGTTCCCGTTCTGGAAGGTACGGTGCCTGACCTCGTCGGTACCGCATCGATATTCCGCACGATGGAAAACATCATGCCCGACATGATGCGAACGGTCGTAAATTACCACGGGGAATCGATGGCATCCTCCCGTGCGATATCCCGAACGCTCATGGGAAGCAGCATCACGCTTTATTTTCCCGATGCGGATGGGAACACACTGCTGCCCGTATCGCGAACGGTCTATGCGAACGAAGCGCAGAGATACAGAACATATATCCGCGAACTGCTGCGGGGTCCGCTGGAAGACGAGCGGGAGACCGTCTCCGCGTGTTTCCCCGAGGACTATAACACGCGTGACTTCAAATCGATCTATATCCGCGGGAATACTGCATACGTGGATTTCGGCGATGATTTTATCGCTG
>JAZRGP010000390.1:0-4404 GCA_045644225.1 Christensenellaceae bacterium
ATTTCCATCGGTGAAAATGCATTCGACAGCTCGCTTTATCTCGGCAAGCTTACCTTCGAAGGCAGAACAAACATCGGCGCAAATGCATTTGCGGATATCAACTTCAAAAACAAGGGTGCAGTCGTTCAGCTTATCTTTAAGGGCGATGCTCCCGTAATCACGGCTACCGCATTTACAGACGTAACTGCAGAGGGTTATTATCCCTGCAGCAATACAACCTGGACGGAATCCAAGCGCGGCAACTACGGCGGCACGATCACGTGGAAGGGTCTGGCTCCGCATACAGGTGAAAGAGTTGTTGACGAATGGGTACCCAATGACTGCACGAAGGATGGCCTCTCGGAAGGCGCGCATTGCTCTGCCTGCGGCGGCGTTATCGTTGCGCAGCAAGTCATCCCCGCAATGGGTCATGACTGGAGCGACTGGGCGATCCAGGGTACTCCCAACTGCATGGAATATAATACAGAATTCAGAACCTGCGCTCTCTGCGGCGGGACAGAAACGAAGCAGACTGACGTTATGGGCGACCATAACTGGGGCGAATGGCAGACAACGACTGAGGCATCCTGCAAGAATAACGGCACAAAGACAAGAACCTGCGGTTATTGCGGAACTGCCGAAACGGAAACCATCCCCGCAACGGGCGAGCACAGCTGGGGCAACTGGGTAACGGAGATCGAACCGAGCTGCCAGAATACGGGCAATAAATATCGTAACTGCAGTATTTGCTCGGCTTATGAAGAAGAATCCATCCCCGTAACAAACGACCACGATTGGAGCGGATGGATCACAACCGTCGTTCCGACCTGCATTAGCGCAGGCGAGCAGACCCGTATCTGCAATAACTGCGAAAAGTCTGAGACGGAAGCTCTTCCGAAGGCGAATAGCCACGCATGGGACGAAGGCACGGTAACCATCGAGCCGACCATGCTGACATACGGTGAAAAGGAAGTAACCTGCATCAACTGCGGCACAACAAGTGTTGTCGTTGCAGATAAACTCCCCAGCGCATTCGGCGGTCAGTGCGGTGAAAAAGTTTACTGGGCGCTCAGCGAAGACGGTCTCCTGCAGATCGACGGCGAAGGCGAGATGTATGCGGGAATGAGCATTTCCGAGGTTCCGTGGAGCGGTGAACTTTATCCGCTGATCAAGCGCGTTGAGGTCCTCGACGGTGTTACCTCGCTTATGGGTCACTTCTGCGAAGCGCAGACTCCCTCGCAGAGCAATATCACAGAGGTTATCCTTGCGGACAGTGTTGAAGCGATTTCTTCCGATGCGTTCAGAAACTGTGCAAAACTCACAAGCATCGATCTTCCCGATGATCTTGAATACGGCATCGGTTATTACGCATTCCTCGGCTGCACTTCTCTTAAGTCGATCGAGATCCCCGAAGGTGTGGAGGAACTCGGACTCGGCGCTTTTGAAGACTGCACGAGCCTTGAGCAGATCACGCTTCCTTCGACACTGACAAGGATCGACGGAGATGCATTTAAAAACTGTTTTGCGCTCACTTCCTTCACGATCCCCGAGAGCGTGGAAGAGGTTGGCTGCGCGTTCGAAGGCTGCAGAGGTCTCACAAGCCTGACGATCGAAGGCTGCGCGAAATTCTCGAACCTTGCCGGATACGGCATGGAAAGCCTCGAGGCTGTTCATATCGGCAGTATTGAAGACTGGATGAACTGCGAGTTCGCTAATGAAACCGCAACACCGCTCTTCTCTGCAGATAAACTCTATATCGACGGCGAGCTTGTTTCCGAGATCGTGATCCCCGAGGGCTTCGAGCGCATCGGCAGAGCACAGTTTGCTTATTTGGATCAGCTCGAGAAGATCGTTATCGGCAACGGCATTACATCCATCGGTGAGCAGGCATTCTTCTATTGTGAGAACCTTGCTGAAGTCGTCCTGCCCGAATCTCTGGAAACCATCGTCGGCGTGGCATTCGAAGGCTGCGAGAGCCTCCGCGAGGTTACGATCCCCAAGAACGTTAGCTCGATCGAAAATAACGCATTCAAGAGCAGTGTTCTGGAAAAGGTAGTCTTCGAGGGTACAGTTCCCCCGAGCATGAATTACAATTCTTTCTATATCGGAAGAAACTTCACCGCATATTATCCCTGCGCAGGCGCGGATAACTGGGATCACATCGTAAACGACAATATGCTCGATTATAACGGTCACAGCATGTATGGCGTTGATTGGGTCATGAGCCATGAATGGAACGATGGCACGGTAACAAAGCCCGCAACGCTCTTCAAAGAAGGCGAAAAGACGGCTATCTGCCTCAGCTGCGGCAGCACGAATACGGTCGTTATCCCGAAGGCTGATTCCGTCGGCGGTATCTGCGGCGAAAATGCAGAATGGCTGCTCACAAGCGACGGTACGCTCACGATCAGCGGCACGGGCAAGATGGATGACTTCAGCAGTGTACCGTGGGCAGACTATCTTACATTTATTAAGAAAGTAGTTATCGAGGAAGGCATTACGCAGATCGGCAGCAATAATTTCGAGGAATGTATTGCCCTGACGGAAGTTTCCCTGCCCGATAGCCTTGAAGTGATCGGAAACAGCGCATTCTGGGGCTGCACACGCCTTGCTTCCGTGGAATTCCCGAGCGATCTGGAACGGATCAATGACTGGGCATTCTATAGCTGCTCCTCTCTTACGCAGGTGACATTCCCTGAGAACATGGACTTCCTTGGCCACGAATCCTTCCGTAATTGCGGAAAGATCGCGGAGGTTACCTTTACGGGCACTGTGGATCAGGTCGGTATCTTCTCGTTCTATGAATGTCCGAAGCTCAAGAAGGTTAATATCAGCAGCATGGAAGACTGGCTGAACACAGACCTCGGCACGGTAGGTCCGCTTAGCAATTTCGGTCAGCTTTATCTCGATGGCGAGCTTGTTACAGAAGTAACCGTTCCCGAAGGCACAAAGAAGATCCCCACAGAAGCATTCTATGGCTGCGCTGCGATCACAAGGGTTGTGCTGAATGACGACCTTGAAGAAATCGGCAGAGATGCATTTGCTTATTCCGGCATCAGCGAACTGGTGATTCCCGATAGCGTGCATACGATCGACACCTATGCATTTGAGGGATGTGAATCTCTGGAAGCGATCAGACTTCCCGAGGGACTTTTCTCTGTGATCTCCTCTTCTATGTTCCAGGGCTGCACCTCTCTTAAGAAGATCACCATCCCTGCGAATGTCGTTTCGCTTGATACCTATGTATTCTCCGGCTGCGAAAACCTTGAAGAGATCGTTTTCGAAGGCGATGCGCCGGCATTCCACGATTATAGTTTAAATTCTGCGGGCGAAAATATAACGGCATATTATCCCTGCATTGCAGACGGTTGGGACGAAGTTCTTGATTCGGAATTTGCTGCAGAGAATGATCACGTTACATGGGTGGCTGTTCATACATATGACGAAGGCACAGTAACAAAAGAGCCCTCTCCCTTCTGGACGGGCAAGATGACCTACACCTGTACGGGTTGTGGGGAGGTTTCCTATACGGAAGATATCCCCAAGACGGAATCCGACGGCGGCACATGCGGTGATAATGTAAACTGGGTGATCCGTGCAGATAAGGTTCTGCGGTTCGACGGTCATGGTGCGATGGATGATTTTGCATCGGGTGCACCTTGGGCAAAGTACAGCAATTATATTACTTCCGTAAACATTATTGACGGCATTACGAACATTGGTGAGCGTGCGTTTTACGGATGCGGATATCTCTCCGATATTACGATCGGCGGCGATGTTGAAAGCATCGGAGATGAAGCATTCCTGAACTGCACAGAGCTCAAGACCCTCGATCTTCCCGATAGTGTTGAGACGATCGGTTACGGTGCTTTTGATAAGTGCAGCAGCCTCAAGACAGTTACAGGCGGTGCAGGACTCAAGACACTGGGCGAGCGTGCGTTCGCGGCAAGCGGTGTTGAGACGATCGAACTTGGAGATAACCTCGAGACGATCGGAAGATCTGCATTCCTGAACTGTAAATCGCTCAAGAGCATCGACTTCCCTGCATCGCTGACATTCATCGGTCAGTATGCATTCTCGGGCTGCTCCGAGCTTTCCGGCTCTGTAACTATCCCCGCAGGCGTTAAGACGCTCTATTCTACGTTCACGTCCTGTGTAAAACTGACGGAAGTCATCTTTGAAGAAGGCGTCGAAGAGATCGCGGAATATGCATTTGATAACACGGGGATTACAGAGGTTACGCTCCCTGCAAGCCTGCTTGTCCTCGGAGATGAAGCATTCGGCAGCAATAGATGTCTGGAGACAGTAACCGTACTTGGTAAAACGAATATTGGATCAGTTGCGTTCGAGAGCTGCGATAAGCTCACGAAGGTTGTCTTCAAGACGGATGCACCGACGATCGCATCTACGGCATTCTAAGTCGGA
>JAZRGP010000391.1:0-2161 GCA_045644225.1 Christensenellaceae bacterium
GCTACCTGAAAAATGCCCTCATGCTGACAGACGAAGAACTGACCCAGCTGCGGAGCTTTTATCTGACGAATTGAATATGACTCAAAACAACCGCGAAAGAAATTTTGCGGTTGTTTTTGATTTCGGAAAACTTGGTGGGCGGTTTATTGGACACTTATTATGTTCTAATAAAAATACAGGAAGAATACAGAACGCTGCTCCTGCATTTTTCTTGCTTACTGAACATGGTGGTGCTATGATGGAATTACATCACACGGACAATCGAAGAACACGAACTAATAAAAAGGAGGTCGCCGCATGGCATACAGCGAACTGATCAAAGATTTCAGCCGTATACGGGAATATATGCGGGACTTCTTTGTATACGGATTCAAGAGCAGAGCGGAATACGATGCGAAGAGCGCACGCAGCTATGATAACGAGCGCAGGCGCATCGAAAGCTGGCTGGGTGATTACATGTCTTTTCATCAGGATGTCAGCGGAAAAAATGTGTTCATCTCTGTAGACAGCCGCAGCATTGCGGAAAATCCGCTGTTTCAGGCGTTTAAGGCAAAGACCTTTACGGATAATGACATCACGCTGCATTTTTATCTGATGGATATCCTTGCAGAGGGCGATGCACTCACCGTGAAGGAGATCATGCAGCGGATCACGGAAGAATATCTCGCTTATTTTGAAAATGAGTATGAGATCGATGAATCCACTCTGCGCAAGAAGATGAAGGAATATGTTAGTTTGGGGATCTTGCTTGCGGAGAAGCGCGGCAGGGAGATGGTTTACCGCAGGGCGGAAGGCATGATCGCAGCAGAGGAGCTTTGCGATGCGGTCGCTTTTGCATCCGAGCAATGCCCCGTGGGCGTGATCGGTTCATATATTGAAAAACACCCCGCGGATCATCTGCGTTACAAGCATCATTATATGCTCAATACGCTGGATAGTCAGATCATGTGTGAGCTGCTGACGGCGATGAGCGACGGAAAAACTGTGGAGCTGCACGTGCATTCCCGCAGAAAAAATATTCCGATGACACACACGGTCTATCCCGTAAAAATATATATCAGCACGCAGACGGGAAGACAATATCTATTGGGTTTCGAAGGATTCTATTCTCATCCGAAGTTCTACCGCCTCGATACGATCAATTCCGTAAAGATCGGAGAAGAGTTTCCCGAGAAGGAACGCTTCGGCAGATATCTTGAGCAGTTTGAAAAGCACCTCTGGGGCGTATCCTCCAAACGGAGCGAGCGGCTGGACCGCGTTGAGATGATCCTGCAGATCGGGGAGAACGAGGAATATATCGTGCACCGCCTCGAGCGGGAGAAGCGCTGCGGCAGCGTAATACGGATCTCTGCGGATCGGTGTATGTTTCTGGCGGATGTTTACGATGCGGTGGAGATGCTGCCGTGGATACGGACATTCATCGGGCGCATCATTGAGCTGAAGAGCAGCAATCCTGCGCTCACGGAGCAGTTCTATGCGGATCTCGAGGAGATGCGCAGGATGTATGGAGGTGAAGACGATGCTGTTTCATGAAATACACGGCAGTTATTTTGATGCGGTATCGGCGATCCTTGCGGAAGCCGTGAACGGCACGCTCACGAACGCGAAGATCAATGAGATCGTGCGGGAGAAAGCCTTTGCGGAGAGCCTGCTCACCATACCCGATGCGCTGAAAAAGCAGGAATGGCTGCTTTTAACGGAAGGTATGAAGACCCCGCTGAAGCATGAGCCGACCGTGCCGCTGACGGTGCTTGAGAAGCGCTGGCTGAAGGCGGTGTTTATGGATCCGCGGGTGAAGCTGTTCGCGGAGGCCCCCGAAGGGTTGGAAGATATCCGACCGCTCTATCGGCAGGATCAGATCGTGTATTATGACCGCTATAACGATGGCGATCCGTATGATGACCCCGAATACCGCAGCCGTTTTCAGCTGATCCTGAAGGCGCTTCGGGAAAAGTGCTGCATCCGTATCCGCTTTGAAGGCGGCAGCGGCAAGCGGCACAGCTGGAAGGGCATTCCGCACAAACTGGAATATTCCGAAAAGGACGACAAATTCCGGCTCCGGGCCCGCTCCGAGCGGGGCAGTATGGTGCTGAATGTGGCCCGGATCAAAAAGTGGGAGCTCCTCGCCGCCGCAAAGGGCACCTACGCGGTGCCGGAACCG
>JAZRGP010000392.1:0-10369 GCA_045644225.1 Christensenellaceae bacterium
CCTCATCACAGATGCTGGCGGCTACTCCGTACTCACAGCTTGGGCTGCTGGTAAGCTCTCTGCTTCCTCCATCGCTAAGTTCATCACAGAAGGCGGCATCCAGGATAAGGTTAAGTCCAGAACACTCGTTCTTCCCGGTAAGGTTGCAGTCCTCAAGGGCGAACTCGAAGCTAAGCTTCCCGATTGGAAGATCGTTGTAGGTCCCGCAGAAGCTGTTCAGCTCGTTCAGTTCCTCAAGGAATACAAATAATTCAACTTAATTAAATAAAGGAGACCAATTATGGCAAAATTTATCACAATCGGTGAACGTATTCACTGCATCTCTCCGGTTATCCGCGAAGCAATGAACACAATGAACCCCGAACCGATCCTCCAGAGAGCAAAGGAACAGCTCGATGCAGGCGCTACATATCTCGACGTTAACATCGGACCCGCTGAATCCAACGGTGAAGAACTCATGAAGTGGGCAGTTCAGCTGCTTCAGTCCAACTTCGACAACGTTCCGCTCGCACTCGACACAGCTAACATGAAGGCTATCGAAGCTGGTATCTCCGTATACAACCGCGCTAAGGGTAAGCCCATCGTTAACTCTGCTGACGCTGGCGACAGAATCGGTTACCTCGATCTCGCTGCTGCTAACGACGCTATCTGCATCGCTCTCTGCTCTGCTGAAGGTATCGCTGCTGATAACGACGAAAGAATGATGCACTGCCAGAACCTGCTCGAACGTGGTATGATGCAGGGTATGGAAGCTGAAGACATGTGGTTTGACCCGCTGTTCCTCGTAGTTAAGGGCATGCAGGACAAGCAGATGGAAGTTCTCGAAGCTATCAAGATGTTCTCTGACATGGGCCTCAACACAACCGGTGGTCTTTCCAACAACTCCAACGGTATGCCCAAGCACATCCGTCCCATCATGGACGCAACTCTCGTTGCTATGTGCATGATGCAGGGTCTGACATCCGCTATCGTTAACCCCTGCGACGTAAGACTTATGGAAACAATCAAGTCTTGCGACATCTTCAAGAACAACACGCTTTATGCGGACTCTTATCTTGATATCTAATTGAATATCAAATTCATCACAACTGTGACGAAACATTAACAAATGAGGGATCGGCTTTAGCCGATCCCTTAAATAGCATGGGAGGTTGTTACATAATGAGCGTTTTAACTGATCTGATTTACGGCGGTTCCAATGCTGTTGCAGGCCTTACAGAAGGCGCTGTCAACGATGCGATCGCAAAGTATGGCGAAGATAAAGAAATCGCATTCCCCGATACTGCGTATTTCTTCCCGACGATTTATGCTGCTACAGGCGTAAAGGTCAAGAAACTCGGTGATCTGGCTGCATGTGTAGGCGTGCTCAAGAGCCTGATCACAAATAAAGAAGATCTGGGCGATGCACTGAATGCCGGTCTTGCGACTGCTGTTGGTGCTGAAATTATCGAAGGCTTAAAGTATGTTGAAGGTACAGACCCGTATGCTGAAGATTCCGGCATCGGCTTCGTGCCCGACCCCATCATCCGTTCTCTGGGCGTTCCGCTTGTTACGGGAGACATCCCCGGCGTAGCGGTCGTTCTCGGCAAGGCGGATAATTCTGCTGACGTAGCGGCTGTTGTTAAGGATTACCAGTCCAAGGGTATCCTGACATTCCTCGTTGGCGACGTTATCGAACAGGTTGCGGAAAACAACGTTAAGATGGGTCTGGAATTCCGCGTCGTTCCGCTTGGTCACGACGTAACTTCCGTTATCCACGTTGTAACCGTTGCAGTCCGTGCTGCGCTGATCTTTGGCGGTATCGAACCCGGCAAGCTCGGCGATCTGCTTGCATACACAAAGGAAAGAGTACCCGCATTCGTCAATACGTTCGGCGCTCTTAATGAAGTCGTTGTATCTGCAGGCGCAGGCGCGATCGCTCTTGGTTTCCCGGTTATCGTTGACCAGGATCTCGGCGATGTTCAGGTTCCCGGTGCGCTGGAATCCTGCACAGACTATTCGATGACAGTTAAGAAGTCCCTTGGCTTGAGAGGCATCAAGATCAAGGTGAAAGAACTCCCGATCCACGTTGCATTTGCAGCTGCTTTCGAAGGTGAGATCATCCGTAAGGCAGATGTACATGTAGAATTCACATCCGACAAGAACCCCGCTTGCGAACTCGTTATCATGAGAGGCGCTGACGAGGTCGAAGATCACAAGATCACGATCGTCGGTGATGAGATCGGCGAAGCATCGGGCCAGCAGATGGCTCTTGCTGTTAAGGTAGAAGTTTATGGTGAAAAGATGCAGGCAGACTTTGAGCCTGTTATCGAACGTAAGATCCACCATTGGTTTAACTATATGGAAGGCATCATGCACACAGGTCAGAGAAACCTGATCCGCGTCAGAATCAGCAACGCTGCTTATGACAACGGCATGTGCCTGAAGGACTTTGCAGAAGTTATCTACAACGAGATCATGGACGAATTCGGCAGTGTAGTTGATAAGTGCCAGGTAACGCTGGTTACGGATCCTGCTGAAGCGAAGAAGGTTCTTGATGAAATCGCAATGCCGCGCTATGCGGAACGTGACAGCCGTCTTGCATCCATGAGCGACGAAAGCGTAGATGAATTCTATACATGCATTCTCTGCCAGTCCTTTGCTCCTTCTCACTGCTGCGTTGTAACGCCCGAACGTCTCGGTCTTTGCGGCGCTGTATCCTGGCTGGATGCAAAAGCAACGAAGGAACTCACACCCACAGGTCCCTGCCAGCCCATCCCGAAGATCGGCTGCATCGACGAAAAGAAGGGTGTTTACACAGAGGTCAACAAGATCGTTGCAGGCGCAACTCAGGGTGCGGTCGAAAGCGTAACGCTTTACTCCATCATGGAAGACCCGATGACATCCTGCGGCTGCTTCGAATGTATCTGCGGTATTATGCCGGAAGCAAACGGTGTAGTTGTTGTTAACCGTGAATACAAGGGCGTAACACCTACAGGCATGACATTCGGTGAACTCGCATCCATGACAGGCGGCGGTGTCCAGACACCCGGCTTCATGGGTCACGGCAGACATTTCATCGCTTCCAAGAAGTTCGTCAGCGCTGAAGGCGGTATCGCTCGTATCGTCTGGATGCCCAAGGAACTGAAGGATGACGTAGCTGCAAAGCTCAATAAGACTGCTCAGGAACTCCTCGGCATCGAAAACTTCACAGATATGATCTGTGACGAAACGATCGCGACGGATTCTGAAGGTGTTCTCGCATTCCTCACGGAAAAGGGACATCCCGCGCTGAATCTTGATGCACTCATGTAATTTGTAAAAATATCTGAAAGGCGAAAATAATTCATGTTTGAAGTGAAGTTTCGCGTTGAGGGTGGCGAAGATGTAACGATCTTCGCTACCCCCGGCGAAAATCTGTTAGAAGTTGCAAGAAAAGCAAATGTAGCAATCGACGCACCCTGTTCGGGTAATGCATCCTGCGGTAAATGTAAGGTGCGCCTGATCGAGGGTGATTTGGATTCTCCGAAAACCCGTCACATCTCCGATGATGAATATGCGGCAGGCTGGAGACTCTCCTGCGTAAGCAAGGTAACGAGCGATGTAGTGATCGGCGTTCCGGATATCGCATCCGCATATAAGAGCCGCATGAAGGTCGCAGACCTCAGCTCCAAGGAAGAGCTTGCTATCTTTGATAACATCCGTAATGAGATCACTGCAGCAGGTATCTCTATGACCAACAGCTTTGAAGAGGTTATTCTGCAGCTCAGCGAGCCGACTCTCGATGACACGATGCCCGATAACGAACGCCTCGAATGGGCGCTGAAGGAGCAGCTTGGTGTTGAACAGATCGAACTTCCTTTCTACATTATCCACCAGCTCGCAAGTGTTCTCAGAGAGGAACACTTCAATGTGCGCTGCATTGTTGAGAAAAAGGATAATTCCGCAAAGGTGCTCGACATCATGGGCGCTGAAGATAAGCATCCCATCTGCGGTCTTGCGATCGACATCGGCACGACGACGGTATCCGCTGTTATCATCAATATGCAGACAGGCGAGATCATCGCAAAGGCATCCTCCGGCAACGGTCAGATCCGTTACGGCGCAGATGTTATCAACCGCATCATCGAGTCCACAAAGGACGGCGGCAGAAAGCGCCTTCAGGATGCGGTGATCGACGAAACGATCAAGCCCCTCATCGTTGAGATGTGCATGAGCGCGAAGCTCAAGATGCGCCGCATCTATAAGATGTGCGTTGCTGCGAACACAACGATGAACCATCTTTTCTTAGGACTTTACTCGGATTCCGTGCGTATGGAACCCTATATCCCGACGTTTTTTGACGTAGAGGGCATCAAGGCACAGGATCTCGGTCTGAATATCAACCCGCACGCTGACGTTGTGATCGCTCCCAACCTCGGCAGCTATGTCGGCGGCGACATCACTGCGGGTACGCTGGCAAGCATGGTCTGGAACAACCCCGAGCTGTCTCTGTTTATCGACCTCGGCACGAACGGTGAGCTTGTCTTCGGCAACAACGAATTCCTGATGAGCTGCGCTTGCTCTGCAGGTCCCGCTTTCGAAGGCGGCGACATCAGCTGTGGTATGCGTGCGACAGACGGTGCGATCGAAGCATGCACGATCGATAAGGAAACCATGGAACCCACATTCTCCATCATCGGCGAAGAGGGAACACAGCCCATCGGTCTCTGCGGTTCGGGTATCATCGACGTTATCGCTGAGCTCTTCAAGACTGGCATCATCAATGCAAAGGGTAAGTTTGTCCGCGAAGGCAGACGTATCCGTCATAATCAGTATGACATCGGCAGCTATGTTCTCGCATTCAAGGAAGACACAGGTTCTGTAAAGGATGTAGAGATCAACGAAGTCGATATCGATAACTTTGTTCGTGCGAAAGGTGCGATCTTCTCCGCGATCACAACGATGCTTACATCCCTCGGTTTTGACGTATCCGTTCTCGAACGTGTATATGTCGCAGGCGGTATCGGCAGCGGCATCAACATCAAGAATGCCATCACGATCGGTATGTTCCCGGATATCCCGCTGGAGATGTTCTCCTATATCGGCAACTCCTCGCTCTCCGGTGCATATGCAATGACATATTCCGACGATGCATGCAGCAAGGTCAAGGAGATCGCAAAGACAATCACATATCTGGAACTCTCTACAGAGCCCGGATATATGGACTCCTTCGTGGCAGCTTGCTTTATCCCGCATACGGATGCAAGCCTGTTCCCGTCTGTAGAGGTGCAGTAAATGGCAGTACCGTTTGAGCAGAACAATAAAGAGCGTCTGCCGTATCTTCATTACCTCAAGGAACTCAAAAAACTCGATCCCGAAGAGGCATCAAAACGCACCGGAGTGAAATATAATTCAGAAGATCAAACTTTTATGTTTCAACTCTTAAATAAAGGGTATATATTAAAACATCCGGGGTTTGAAGTTCTCAACGGCGAGTTATCCATCGCCGAAAAGATACTTCTCATGCGCTATCTGCTGGAAGGCAAGCTCGTTCCCGCGAGCGGCAAGTTCCTCACATACCGCGAGATGCCCTGGGGCGAGGTTTATAACCAGCAGTTCACGGGAAGATGCATCATGAGAATGACATTTTCTTACGGCGTAAGACCCGATGCATTCTCCGCAGCGCTGGAAAAGCTCGGTGCAAAGCCCATTCAGGGCGGCGACAGAGCATATGAACTCGAATTCATGAGCGGACTGTTCCTGCGGATCATCCTCTGGGAAGCCGACGATGAATTCCCGCCTTCTGTGCAGGTCCTGTTCTCCGATAACTTCCAGTTCGCATTCTCGGCAGAGGATATGGCGGTCGTAGGGGATATCACGATCAACACGATGAAAAAACAGTAAGAGCGTTTTAAAACACCGCCCTTCCGCCCTTTTTCTTGATTCGGCTTGTGCGATGTACGCGGCAGTACATCTCCGCGCCTCACTCGGAAAATGACGAAAAATCGGCATTTTAAAAACACTCTTAAATATAAGAACATATACAATTTAAAACAAAGGTAGAGTAAATATTGTGCGTAAAGTGGCAAAGGATGGGAAGTCGCCTTTGCACGAAGAGGCAAGGACCTCTGCGATACAATATTGCATCCCCTACTTCAAGAGGTAATCTGCAGATTTGTTTCCTGCCATCCTCCGAAAGTAGTTGATTCTGAGGAGGTTCAAAATGGAAGGAACAAACTTAAAGAAGTCAACTGTCAATGCAAAGAATTTTTTCTCGGTCAAGCGCCTGACGATCATGGCTATGATGACTGCGCTGACGATCATCGTTGCACGATTCTGTGCGATCCCGATCAACGAGGGTCTGCGCCTTGGCTTTGACAGTATCCCCGTTCTGCTGACAGGCATCTGGATGGGTCCCGTTCCGGCGGCGATCGTCGGTGGTCTCGCAGACGTGATCGGTACGCTGATCAACTCTTACGGCGGTCCGTATTTCCCGCCGATGACGGTAACTCCCATGCTCGTGGGCATCGTCGCAGGCGTTATGTCAAAATACGTCTTCAAGAGTGAGCTGAACTTCTGGAAGCTGGCAGTTACGGTGATCGTTGCTGATGTGATCGGCAACATCTTCTACGGCAGCCTGGCACTGAGCTGGTACTACCAGATCATCCTGGATATGCCGCAGCAGACGTTCATCGTCGTGTTCATCATGAGACTGACAAAGCTGATTACCGTTGCGACGGATATGATCATCGTTTGGGTGCTCCACAGCGCACTTTACAATCGCGTGATCAAGAAAATGATCTGATCGAGAGATAAAAATATGAATTACGAAGAATCGTTAAATTATATCCACAGCGTTAACTGGATGGGCAGCAAGCCCGGTCTCTCCAGAACGACGCATTTACTTGAAAAACTCGGCAATCCGCACAAAGGATTGAAGTTCATCCATATCGCAGGAACAAACGGCAAGGGTTCCACAGCCTCCATGCTCTCTTCTATTCTTACAAGAGCAGGCTATAAGACGGGTCTTTACACATCGCCTTATATCAACCGCTTCAACGAACGCATGAGAGTAAACGGCATCGATATTACGGATGAAGAAGTCGCAGAGCTTGCGACGCTCCTGAAGCCGTTCACAGATGAGATGACGGAAGATCGCCCCACAGAATTCGAAACGATCACGGGCATGGCGATGGAATTCTTCAAACGCCGCGAAGTTGATATCGTAATCCTCGAAGTCGGCCTCGGCGGTCTGCTGGACTCCACAAACGTCATCGATCCTCCCGAACTCGCGATCATCACTGCGATGGGCTATGACCACACAAAAGAACTCGGCGAAACAATGACCGAGATCGCAGGCGAAAAGGGCGGCATCATCAAGGAAAACTGCGACGTAGTCATCTACGGGCAGGATCCCGAAGCAGAAAGCGTATTCCGCAAGATCGCGGCAGAGAAATCCGCAACGATCTACAAGCCGGATTTCGATAAGATCACAGCAAAGTCCTGTGACCTTGACGGTCAGACATTCGACTACGCTGACAGAAAGGATCTCCGCATCCCGCTGATCGGCAGCTACCAGACAAAGAACACAGCAGTTGTTCTGACGGCGGTAGATGTTCTGAGAAGCAAGGGCTGGAACCTTCCCGAAGACGTAGTCAGAGAAGGTCTCGCAAACACCTTCTGGCCCGCACGCTTCGAAGTTCTCTCCAAAGAACCCGTATTCATCGTCGATGGCGGACACAATCCTCACGGCATCACGGGCACGGCAGAGAGCCTCAGAAAGCTCTTCCCCGATAAGAAGTTCACCTTCGTAACGGGCGTTATGGCGGACAAGGATGTTGAGAAGATCCTCGGACTGATCGTACCGATCGCAGAACGCTTCATCACGGTCTGCCCTGACAATCCGAGAGCGATGAAGGCAGATGTCCTCGCGGGACGCATCAGAGCGCTTGGCGTAGATGCACAGCCTGCGGAAACAGTCGCAGCGGGCGTTGCAAAGGCGATCGAGATCGCCGGTAAAGACGGCATCGTATGCGCACTCGGTTCGCTGTATATGTCCGGTGACATCAGACAGTGCTTCCCGAATGCAAGATAACATAATAAAGAAAACAGGTAAGGTAAATGAGTTTTGAATATCGTGGGCTGAAAGCTCAGTATGAAAGACATATCATAACAGAAGAAGAGATCAACCATCAGCTGCAGACACTCCGTCAGCAGCACCCGAGAATCGCGGTCGTAAAGGACCGTGCAGCAAAGCTCGGTGATGAGATCGTTCTCGACTATGCGGGCTATTGCGACGGCAAGCAGTTCGAAGGCGGCACAGCACAGATGCAGACACTGGTCCTCGGCAGCGGGATGTTCATCCCCGGCTTTGAGGAACAGCTCGTGGATAAGGTTCCCGGCGAAGAAGTCATCGTAAAGGTAACTTTCCCCGAACAGTATCACGCAGCACATCTCGCAGGCAAACCCGCTGAATTCCACTGCGCGATCCGCGAGATCCGCGTAAAGACACAGTACGACCTCGACGACATCTTTGCAAAGGAAGTCGGCGACTGCGATACATTCGAAGATTTCCGCGCACTGCTCGGCAAGGCAATGCAGGAATACTCCGATGAACGCGGTGAGATGGATCTCAAGGACAGACTGATGCGTCAGGCAGCAGCTACGCTGGAAATCGAGATCAAGTCTGAAGACATCGATCAGGCGGTCGAAGCACAGATGCAGAACCTCGGTGCTCAGCTCGCACAGAAGGGCCTCACGGTCGAGATGTACTGCCAGTTTATGGGCAAGAAGGAAGATGAGCTCCGCGAAGAATTCCGCGCAGGTGCTGAGAACGATGTCCGCATCGCAGCGGCGATCGATGAGATCGTTCACCTGGAAGGAATCACTGCAGAGCAGGAAGATATCGACGAAGTTTGCCAGATGATCTGCCGTCAGAATAACCTGACGATGGAACAGCTGATGGAGAACTACGACGACGAACTCAAGGAAGCAGTTGTCCGCACGGTCAACGCAAGAAAAGTTCTCGAATTGATCCGTGAAACAGCGGTTATTTCCTAAAAAAGGTTGCAAAACTCACTGGTTTTGCGGTAAAATTGAATCAGGCACTGAAAACTAAATATCAAACAGTGTTTGAAATAAATTAAGATCCGGGACATGGTAAACCCCGGGAAATTTCAAGGAGGAAATGTTACTATGGCAATCGAATTTGTTGATGGCAAGTACGTAGACGCAAACGGTAAGGTTACACTCGACCCCACAATCTATAAGGATTGGCAGATCGCTGAAGAGGCTGAAAAGACACTGCCTTCCGTGGATTATTTCCGCGAAAAGCTCGGTCTTCTCCCCGAAGAAATCATCCCCTACGGCAAGACTCCGAAAATCGACTTCATCAAGGTTATGAATCGTCTTAAGGATAAGCCCGACGGTAAGTTCATCGAAGTTACTGCTATCACACCCACACCCTTCGGTGAAGGTAAATCCACAGTATCCCTCGGTCTGATCGAAGGTCTTGGCTACATTGGCAAGAACGTAGGCGGCGCTCTTCGTCAGCCCTCCGGCGGCCCCACAATGAACGTTAAGGGTACAGCAGCAGGCGGCGGTAACGCACTCCTGATGCCTATGACAGAGTTCTCCCTCGGTCTCACAGGCGACATCAACGACATCATGAACGCTCACAACCTCGCTATGGTAGCACTTACAGCTCGTATGCAGCATGAGCGCAACAATAACGACGAATGGCTCGCTAAGAAGGGTCTGAAGCGTCTTGACATCGACCCCAAGAGAGTTGAAATGGGTTGGATCATCGACTTCTGCGCACAGTCTCTCCGTAACATCATCATCGGTATCGGCGGCAGACTCGACGGTTTCCTCATGGAATCCAAGTTCGGTATTGCTGTAGGTTCTGAGCTCATGGCTATCCTCGCTGTTGCTCGCGACCTCGCTGACCTCCGTGAAAGAATCGGCAAGATCGTTGTTGCTTACAGCCGTTCCGGTGAACCCGTAACATGTGAAGACCTCGACGTAGCAGGCGCTATGACTGCTTGGATGAGAAACACAATCAACCCCACAATGTGCTACTCTGTAGAACATCAGCCCGTTCTTATCCACGCTGGCCCCTTCGCAAACATCGCTATCGGTCAGTCCTCTGTTATCGCAGACCGTCTTGCTCTCAAGCTCTTCGACTACCACGTAACAGAATCCGGCTTCGCAGCTGATATCGGTTTCGAAAAGTTCTGGAACGTTAAGACAAGACTCTCCGGTCTTACACCCAACGTATCCGTTCTCGTTGCTACAGTTCGTGCTCTCAAGATGCACGGGGGCGGCCCCAAGGTTACTCGCGGTGCTCCCCTTCCCAAGGAATACACAGAAGAAAACCACGAACTCCTCGAAAAGGGCACATGCAACC
>JAZRGP010000393.1:0-2807 GCA_045644225.1 Christensenellaceae bacterium
CACAGAACGACATGGCTACGATCCGACTTATTACTGCGGACTTTGCCACGCGCTGAAAGGATATTCCGAAAAGGCGAGGATGCTGCTGAATTACGACTGTTCCTTTCTGTTTCTGCTGATGGAGGCGCAGCGGGAAGAAAAACCCGTTTATCTGCAGAAGCACTGCATGGTGCATCCTCTGAAGAAAAAGAACATCACAAAATACGATGGTGCGGATTATGCCGCGGCGGTGAATGTCCTGCTCGGAGTGCTGAGTATGAAGGATCATGCGGCAGATGATAAAGACATCCTAAGCAGCGTTGGTGCGGCGGTCTATCATGGAGATTACAAAAAGGCGAAAGCGAAATACCCGAAGACTGCGGAAGTGATCGAACGTCAGCTGAAACTGCTCGACGAAGCGGAGAAGCGGGGAGAAGCCGAGATCGACCGGGCGGCAGAGCCCTTTGCGGAACTGCTCGCGGGAGTTTTTGAACACGCGGCAGAGCAGGGTGCGGAGCGGCCCATGCGTTCGCTGGGATATAACCTCGGGCGGTGGATCTATCTGATCGATGCGTTTGACGATTTTGAAAAAGATGTGAAAAAGAAACGGTATAACCCGTTTATCGCGAAGTTCGGCGAGCAGAAGACAGAGGAGCTCATCGAATGTGCGAAATATAACCTGAATGCATCCGCGACCAAGGCTTGCATGGCATATGACCTGCTTGATATCAGGAAGCACGGTGCGATACTGGAGAATATCCTGTATTCGGGAATTTATAAAAAGACAGAATATATACTGAACGGAAGAAAGGAACAAAATGGATCCGTATAATGAACTGGGCGTCAGCAGAAACGCCAGCGACGAAGAAATCAAAAAAGCATACCGCGCACTTGTAAAAAAATATCATCCCGACAAATATGCGGACAACGACCTCAAGGATCTTGCTTCCGAGAAGCTCAAGAGAGTCAATGCGGCATATGACGAGATCCAGCGCACCCGCCAGAACAAGGGCAGCGCAAACAATACTTACGGCGGCTACGGCAACGCAGGCGGCAATAACAGCAGCTATGGCAGCGGCAGTGCAAAGTATCATCAGATCTGGCAGCGCCTGCAGATGGGCGACCTTAACGGCGCGGAATCCCTGCTGGATGCGATCACAGCCCGTGATGCGGAATGGTATTACATCAAGGGAACCATCCTCATGCGCAGAGGCTGGTATGATGCGGCACGTCAGAACTTCGAACGTGCGCTTAATATGGACCCCTCCAACAATCGTTACAGACAGGCATATGCCTCTGCAAGCAATGTCGGCAAGGGCGGCGGCTACGGTCAGTATCAGAACAACCGTTCTTCCGGCGGGCTGGATGACTGCTGTCAGTGCTGCGCGATCCTGAGCTGCCTTGACTGCATGTGCGACTGCTGCTGAGAGAGGTGAGTCGGATATGAACCGAAGACACCATTATATCGGAGACACGCGGATATTCACGATGTCGGCGATGTTCACGGCTATGAGCATCGTTATGCTGTATCTTTCCGTTGTATTTCCGAATATGAAAATGACATTTTTCTTCCTGAGCTCGGTGTTTGTCATGGGCATTCTCGTGGAGGGCAGAGTGCTTCCCGCGGTGCTTTCCTATGTGGCGACATCGCTGCTTTCGCTCGTGCTGATGCCGATCGGATATGCGCTTCCGTATATCCTTCTTTTCGGACATTACGGCATCATGAAGTACATCTTCGAAGACCGCATGAGCACAGTTGGAGCATATATTGCGAAGCTCATCTATTTCGATGTATTTATGGCGGTGGTTTATCTCGTTGCCGTGCGCACGGGTCTGCTCGGGCTCGGAGAGATCCTCGGGAAACTGCCGATCTGGGCGATCGCGCTGATCGCGCAGCCCGTATTCTTTGCGTATGATTTCCTCTTTGGGAAAGTCGTCGTATTCTATGTCAACAATATCAGAAAGTTTTTTGTTCGCCGCTGATAAGGAGGAACTCGCATGAGCGGAGTATTGTATGATGCGGTGGCGTTCGGCATGCGCTACTGGTTTTTGCTCCTGATCGCGCTGATGCTTTTTACGCTGATCGGGATCTCCGTTTCGGAATACCGCCAGCGGAAGAGCGTCATGGGCATCGTTGGGCAGTATGTCGGCTATATCGAAATTACAAGCGGTGACGAGGAATCGATCGGCATGCGCATCGGGCTGACTGCAGAAAACCTGATCGGCAGCGGCAAACGTGCGGATATCGTGATCGAAGATCCTCTTGTTGCGAAGCTGCATGCACAGATCACTTACCGCGACGGGCATCTTTTTATGAAGCCGCTTGGCGGAAACCGTGCGAAGATCAACGGACGTCTTGCCACGCGTGAGCATGAGATCTTTTCGGAGGACGTTCTGACGTTCGGCTCGATCTCCTGCATGGTATATCTCAGGGAGGCTGACGAAGATGATGACACTTAAACGAAAAAGCGCCGCAGTTGTTATGCTGTTTATGGCGCTGTTTAATTTATCGGCATTTCTGCTGCTCTCGCTGAGAAACGAGACGTTCGATCTTATGACGCTGGTTTTCGGAGCGGCGCTGACGGTATATTTTATCCTGCAGTACAATCTGCTCTGCATGGCTTATAAAAATCTCGACAGGGGTGTTCTGCTGACGGCGCAGGTACTGATGTCGGTGGGATTTGTCGTGCTTTATCGCCTCGACAGTGCGCTTGCGCTGAAGCAGTTTCTCTTCCTGCTGGCAGGCAGCATCGCCATCCCCGTGATGATCGCGCTGATCCGCCGCACGCGGAATTTCGGCAGAGGCAACTGGGCATTCATGGCGCTGA
>JAZRGP010000394.1:0-1814 GCA_045644225.1 Christensenellaceae bacterium
CTTGCGCCACAGAACGACATGGCTCCGATCCGACTTCTGCGGTACATCGCATCCAGCCCGGGAGCGGTGTTTTTGATAAACCCGGGTTCGTTGTGCGTCAGGCTGCAGTATACCCCGCCCAGCGGAGAGCCGTTGCCCTTCAGCACCTCTGTCACGATCGCCCGCGAGACAAGATCTCTCGTAGAAAGCTCGAGTCTTTCGGGATCGTAAAATTCCATAAACCGTTCGTTTTTATTATTATATAAATGGACATGAGGAGGCAGCCCACCGAGCGCTCCTCGGAGCGACGGGGGAGTCAGCATGCCGATCGGATAGAACTGCACGAACTCCATGTCTCTCAGCTCTGCGCCTGCCTCTGCCGCAAGGGCATATGCATCGCCCGTGGCATCCGAGGGGTTGTCGGTATTGGCATAAAGCTCGCCTGCACCGCCGCACGCAAGGATCACCGCAGGGCATTCAAAGGGCACTCCCTCGCCGCTGTTGAGGTCAATGCCGTATGCACCGCTGATCTTTCCGTTTTCCGTGAGCAGCTTCACGAGCATGATCTCCTCATAGATCGGGATATGCGCCTTTGCCGCGCCGCCCATCATGGAACGCACCATCTCCTTGCCGACGCGGTCATCGAGATACGGGCAGCGGTGGTCGGAATGCCCGCCGTCGATGCGCAGCATGAGGTTGCCGCCGTCGGGCGTACGCTCAAAGAGTGCGCCGAGACGCTCCAGCTGCATGACCGCCATGGGAGAATGCTCCGCGAGGTCGCGAACGAGTGCCTCGTCGTTTACAAAAGCACCGCCTGCCATCGTGTCTTTGATATGCAGCTCTTTGGAATCCCCTTCGCGCTTCCATCCGTCGCCGACTGCCGCGATCGCACCCGGTGCCATGACCGTCGCGCCCGATCTGCCTGCCTTTCCCTTGGATACGATGCAGACTCTGCCGCTCTCTGCCGCGGTGATCGCCGCCATCAGCCCTGCGCCGCCTGCACCCGCAACGAGTACATCTGTAATGATGCGCTTCATGCACTTTCCTCCGTTGTTTACAAGATAGTTTTATTATATCGGCTCATCGAAACCGTGTAAAGAAAAAGCACCGCCGCATCGGGCAGTGCAATCGGTTTACAGTTCAAATTCTTTTTTTACGAGCGCCGTCATCAGCGATGCATTGAGATTCACGGCATCCTCGGGATAAGCCTCCGCGACGTACTTCTTGCGGTAGGTCTGCTTGAAATCCACGATGATCTGTTCGGTCGGCATGCCGCTGCGGATGCGCTCCGCGAAGAAGTTTGCCGCCTGGATCGCACGCGGCTTCATGTTATCGAGGAAAAATTCCGTCGCTTCTCTGCTGATCAATCCGTTATGCGGGATGAGGATGCGGTCGATATTCAGCATCAGCACCTTATCGATGGCGTTAAGCGTATCATGCACGCCGACGAGGAAGGTCGGCACGATGGTATCCGATCCGTCATAAACACCGAGGGTCTCGGATGCGATGAGGATCTTCTGCTCTGCGTGATAAAAGCCGATGGAGCATTTCGTATGCCCGGGCAGCTCCAGGATGCGGAAGGTCTGCGTGCCTGCATTGATGATTTCTCCGTCCTTTACCGTGATATCCACGCGGAGATCATCCGTAGAGGAGACATATCCCTCGATCCCGCAGCGTGCGGCGAATTTCTCGTCCAGCTCACGCATCTTCGCAAGCGCACCTTCTCTCGCAAATACCTGCGCGGTATATTCTCCCGCGACGACCTGCGCATCGGGGAATCTCCGCAATACGGCGCAGCTGCCGAGGACATGGTCATAATGCGAATGCGAAAGGAA
>JAZRGP010000395.1:0-5364 GCA_045644225.1 Christensenellaceae bacterium
AGCTTTGGTGTGCTGGGGATCATGATCACTTATTCTATGGGCGGGATCGTCAGATAAAAAGGAGAATTATGGGAATTAAAGATTTGAAAATCACAGAGGAAGATTTCAAGGGCAGGAACATACAGAGTATCGAAGAGAATATCGTCAGTGGCAGAGCAGAAGAACTGAAGAGACTCTTTGATGCACCTGCGCAGGAAGTATTGAAAGAGAAGGTCAATGCGCTGATCGAATATCTTGCAACGACAGAGGCGGGCGGCGAGATCGGCACACCCGAGATCAGCGAGGGCAGCGGCAAGACAGTCGCAGAGCAGCTGAGTTTTCTGTTCCGTGAAATGCAGGATGTATCTGCGGGCAGCATTGCAGACGGTTCGGTCGAAGATTCGAAGCTTTCCAATGAAAAAGGACAGATCAAGCAGAATGTAGCGGACCTGAACGAGGTGATAGAAGTCCTCAAAGAGATCGCTCCGCACAACTCGATCGTAAGATGGAACAGTTCTGCAGAATTTGACGGTGAAGACGATAACGTCGGCACGATCCGAAAGGTATTTGAATATATCGCGCCTGAGATCGGTGCATGCCACATCGCTGACGCAGAAGAAGATCCGAAATTCGGCATACTTCCCATGGAATGCGGCGGTACCGGCTATGCGGGGCTTGCAGATGCTCCGAAGAGTGCCTTTATCGTGAAACGAGTATCCGATTCCGGCAGGAATTACCTTGGTTATGTTACTGCGGAGCAGGCTGCTTCGACGATCGGTGCGGTACCCGCAACGAGAAAGGTAAACGGAAAGGCACTTTCATCCAACGTTACACTTACGGCAGAAGATTTCACGATCAATACGACGGTATCCGGTACGGAATTTGCGGATATCGTGGGTTCTCCGTCGGTCACGGTGCGATACAACCACTTCTGTGATGCGTGCTTTGTCAGAATATATTGCACGGTCAACGGTTCAGACATTACAAAAAGCGAATGGCAGACGATCGCAACGATCCCGAGCGAATATAAGCCCTCTGCACGTCATGCGCTTAGTATTACCTGCGCGGTGGATACGAGTGCGATCATAACGAGTGAAGGTAATATACAGATCCGAGTGAATGCGACTCCCGTAACCTCTGCAGAGTATCTGATCTATATCAGCGGTTTCTGGATGGTATGAGCATGACGATAACACGGACTTTGCGCAGAAACAGCAAGGGAGAGGATGTCCGATGGCTGAAGGAATGGCTGCTGAAAAACGGATTCTATGCGCCGAAGATCAAAAAGATCACGCATGACAGATATGGCAGCGATACGGTAAAGGCGGTAGAGGCATTTCAGCGGAAATATTCCCTGACTGTTGACGGGATATTCGGCCCGGAATCGAGAGAGATGCTGATGAACATTCTTGAGCCGAAGGAAACGATGGAATATGTGACGGCGGAGAAATATCCGCGCATTTCCGAAGCTAACCGCAAGAAGATCAATGCGGCACTCAATAACAGTGCAGTCAGCGAGTATCGCAGGAAGGTCGTTCTGGAAGTGCTCTTGTATGCGACGGATGCATCGATCGCGAAGGAATTCCGATATCCGCATTCGCTCTATATTCGCGGCGGAAATCTATATAACAAGGATCTTTCGCTCAATAAGATCACGGAAAAGTATCTGAACGGTGCGTATAAGAAGAACTATGCATCATACTGCACGAACGGCAGGCTGGATATGATGACCGCGGCGGTGCGATATTTCCTGGGAAAAGGAGAGGTTATTACGGGAGCGGATTGTTCGGGCGGTGTGATCGGGATCTATCGAAAATTTGGCTTGATCAAAGCGAACGTTGACGCGACGGCAAACGGGTTGCTCGGAAGCGGATATTCAAAGGTGATCAAAAAAGAAGAGCTGACGGCAGGTGACTTTGTCGGCAAGAGCAGACATATCTGCATTTATGTCGGCGGTGGATTGATGGCGGAATGGGCAGGCGGTGAATACGGTTGTCAGCTGACGGAAGTATCCGACAGACGCTGCTGGAGCTTCACAAAGCGCAAGACGGTAAAAATGTCCTCCTGCTCGAAATACCGCAGACCGAAGGTGTATTAAGGAGAAAGCATGGACGAGAGAATATTTTATATTGTTTCAGCGGTCGTGATCGCGGCGGGATATCTGCTGGCGAAGTTTCACAAGACCGACGGAGACATCATCAAGCTTGCTGCAGACCTGATCCCCGAAGCTGAGGAAGTCTTTCTGGATCGGGAAAAGAGCGGTCAGGAGAAAATGGAATGGGTCACGGATCAGATCGGAGAGATCATCCCCGTGATCATGAAGTGCTTCTTCAGCGAAGCACGAATCAAAAGCATGATCCAGTTTGTATTTGACAGGGTCATAAGATTTAAAGAGGTGAAGTGACAGGATGACGGCAGACTGGAATGCATTTTGCAAAGAACGCAGCAGTAACCTGAGGGAGCGCATCGATTCGGAGGATCGCAGGATCCATCAGCTCGAGAAGAACACTGTGAAACTTTCGGAATTGTCCGTGCAGATGGGCGAGATCCTGAAATTTCATCAGGAGCAGCTTGCTGAACAGGACAAGCGGATCGAGAGCATCGAGAAAAATCCGAGGAAAGTTACGGACAGTATCAAAACCGCTGCGATCTCGGCAAGTGTATCCGGACTGATCTCATACATGATCGCGCAGTTATTATGATCAAATTTTTCCGAAAACCATCGGAAGATCAAATATCGCCAAACCAGGCGGGAAAGAGGAGAGAATGGAAGATTTTGTGATCACCGAAGAAACCACTTCGGAAGTCGAACCGCAGCTTTCTTTTCCGGAAGAAACCACTTCGGAAAATGAGTTTGCACTGGAAGTCAGGTATAACGGAGAGGACCGCACGCTTACTCATGAAGAAGCGGTCACATTTGCGCAAAAGGGAATGAACTACGACCGAATCAAGGAGCAGCTCGATAAGCTCAGAAATGCGCCCGAAAACGATATCAGCGAGAGCAGATTTGCGGAACTGAGAAGAGAGATCGACTCTATGCGCGCAAGAGAGATCGCAGAGAAAAAATGGGCGGAATTCAAAGCAGAGCACAGCGAATATGAGCGATATGCATCCCTGCCCGAAGAAGTCCGCGAACGCATCGCGGCAGGTGCTGAGCTGGATGCGGCATATGCGATCTATGAAAACAAGCTTCTGAAAACCAGACTTCAGCAGATCGAACAGAATCTCAAGAACAAGGAGGCTGCTCCCGGGAGCCTCGGCAGCAGCGGCAGAGGAGAAGCGGCCGATGATTTTCTGAAAGGATTCCTCGGCATGTAAACTGAAAAAGGAGAAAGAATGGCAGTTAATTTAGCAACAAAATACGAAAAGCAGTTTGCAGCGGCATTTAAGCCCAATTCTTACTTTGAAGGTAAGACAAACAACAAATACACATTTGACGGCGCTAAGACGATCCGTATCTACAGTCCCGTAACAACAGAGCTTGTTGACTACAACAGAAACGGCGCGAACAGATACGGTGCGCTCACAGAGATGGATACCGTGATCCAGGAGCTCACACTCAACCAGGACAAAGGCTTTACAAAGTCTCTTGACCGCGGTAACTACAACGATCAGATGATGAGCGTATCCGCAGGTGCATGGATGAACGAGCAGATCAAGGGTGTCGTAACTCCCACAACGGAAAAGCACGCGATGAAAGAATGGGTCAGAAACGCAGGTAAGGTCGAAGCGATCGAAGCGAAGCCCACAAAGGCAACGATCGTTGATGCACTTGCAAACGGCGTCAAGAGCATGACAGACAACTTTGTACCCGAGGATGAAAGATATCTTTATATTACATCCGAAATGTTTACACAGCTGAAGCTTGCTGATCAGTTCCTCGGCGTGGACAGCCTTGCGGAAAAGGCACTTTCCAAGGGTGTACTCGGTGAATTTATGGGTGCGAAGGTTGTCGTGCTTCCCGCATCTTATATGCCCGAAGGCTGCTTTGCACTGCTCGCACGAAAGGAGAGCCTGTTGCTCCCCAGAAAGATCTCTACCTTCAAGACACATAACAATCCTCCGGGCATTGACGGCTGGCTGATGGAAGGCAGAGTATACTACGATGCGTTTATCGTTGGTGCGGCTGCAAACGGTGTATGGGCGCTTGTGCTTGAAGATAAGAAGCAGGATGCACCCGAGATCAGCCTGAGCGGCAGAACTCTGACGATCAGCTGTGCGAATGCATCCGAGATCCGCTATACAGTTGATGGCAGTGATCCGAGATTTGATGCGAATGCGAAGGTATATTCTTCTGCGGCAGATCTCTCTCAGCTCGACGCAGGCAGCTATACCGTAAAGGCGGTTGCATACGGTGGTACAAACACTCCGTTTACATCCGACGTTATCGAAAAAGCGGTAACACTCGGCTGATGAAGAAACAGGCTCCGTCCGATTGGACGGAGCTTTTATCAAAAAGAAAGGGAAAGAATGAAGGCAGATAAAATATTTGATGCCGTGATCGGACTGATGTTTTCCGAGAAAAAGGATAAGAGCGATTATGAAGGCATGTATTATCCGATCCTTAACATGATCATTGCGGAGTGCTTTCGGGAAAACAACATCCTGCGCAGGAAAAAGCAGCTGGAGCCGCTCGAAGAGATGCCGTATGCGGCAGAGCCTGCGGATGAGATACCGTATGAAGAAGAGATGGTGCGAAAGATCATGCCATACGGCATAGCGGCGAATCTCTATTCCGAGGATGATGAAAACGGCATTACGAACGTATACAGAGAAAAGTATATGCTGATGAAAAACGAGATCGGCTATGCGGAATTCACGGAGGCTGAGGAATGATTTTGACGGCGGTACTGCTGGGAGCGATCGTGCTGATGATGATCTTTTCGATCTATATCATCGGCCTTATCAGCTCAAAAATGGATCTGATCGTATATTACATGAAGATGCTTCAGGCGGATCATGATCGGGAGGAAAAGAACAGTATGCAGAAGCAATTTATGGGGATGATGAATTATACTGCCGAGGATTGGAGGGATACAGATGAATAATATCAAACTGACACCTCGTGAGATCTGGGAAGAATACGGCAGAGGGCAGATGTACAACGATTCCATCGAACTGTATGAACGAGTGGAGAAAGCGGAGAACTTCTTCCTCGGCAGACAGTGGATCGGCGTAAATGCGCCCGATATGGATAAACCGGTATTCAACCTGCTGAAACGAGTGATCAACTACTTTATCGCGATGCTCGTGAGCGATAATATCGGGGTATCGTTGTCGCTTTTCAATAAAAAGCCGGATAACATCTCGCGGATCAGCCTTGGTATCCTAGAAAACAATATTTCGCAGATCATGGAATACAATGACTACGGCAGGCTGATGCGA
>JAZRGP010000396.1:0-6925 GCA_045644225.1 Christensenellaceae bacterium
TACCGCATTCTTTTTCAACATACTATTATATACTATATTTTGCGGATAGACAAGTTTATTTACTGACTTTCTGTGTATGATAGTCACGGGTATCGGTGGAGAGTCCTTTGCCGCGGAGGCGGTTGTTCACGAAGAGCTTGAGCACTGCCATCAGCACAGCAAAGACAGGCACCCCGAAGAACATTCCTGCGATACCGCCGAAGAATCCGCCGAGGATGATGGAAAAAAGCACCCAGAAGGGATTGATGCCGATCCTGTCGCCGACGATCTTGGGTGTGAGGAACTGGTTATCGATGAACTGCACGCTGAGCGTGATGATGACGAACAGCAGCGCAAAATAGGGATCCTCCAGCAGCAGAAGCAGAACGCTCGGTATCGCACCGAGGAAGGGACCGAAAAAGGGGATCATATTAAAGACCGTCATGATCGCGCTGATGAGCGGCGCATTGGGAAGCCCGAGGACGAGCATCGCCGCGAGGGTCAGACCGCCGATGATGAGGGAGGTAATGAGCTTGGAATAGAGATAGCCGATAAAGATCTTGTTGCTGTCGCGGAAGAGATCGACCGTGCGTTCGGTAGACTCGACGGGGAAGAGCGCAAAGAGGAGCTTTTTGATCCCCGCGATGAAATACTCCTTGAAGATCAGCAGATAGATCCCCGAGATCAGGGCGATGGAAAGGTTCGTAACGGCACTGACCGTATCCAAGAGAAAACCCAGCCCGCGCGCAGCAAGCTCACCCGAAACAGCCGCAAGCCGACCATAGAGCGAATCCATAACGGAATCAAAATCGATCGCGGAAAAATCGATCATGCGGAGACCGATGCGCTCCGAAAGATCGGATAAAAAGGTGACTGCGGATCCGTAATATGCGGGCAGGCGCTCCAGAACACCGAGGATATTTCGGATCAGCGTCGGCAGGATGATATATCCGAGACCGAAAAGCAGCGCGAGGATGACGAGAAGAACGGTGATCACGGAAAAGATGCGCCGGAGAGCAGGCCTGCGGATGCCCATCTTCTCGAAGAGCCGCTCCAGCAGCAGGACGGGAGGATTCATGAAATAAGCGATCACAAAGCCCCAGAAGAACGGGCTGACCGTACGGAAAAATGCCGCGGCAGCGCTGCCGATCTCGCGGATATACAGAAAAAACATCACGAGCAGGATCAGCGCCGCACCTGCGGCAAAGAGTAAAATATATTTGAGATCAGGCTTCTTTTTCATGGATATGCCCCCATAATTTGCTTTTTTTGATTTATTATTGCCCTTATTTCTTTACAATTTGCAAAAAAATAGGTATTATTATAAGGATATGAAAGGACGGTGGAAAAAGACGAATGAGCAACCGTGAAGAGATCCTGCGCAGGCTGGAGGAAGTATATTTCGATGCGAAGCCCGCGCTGAATTTCACAAATCCATATGAACTTTTGGTCGCGACGATCCTCTCGGCACAATGCACGGACGTTCGCGTGAATCAGGTGACAGAGGGCTTGTTCGTTCACTATCCCGATGCAGAGCATCTTGCAAAGGCGGATCATGCGGAACTGTGCGATGAGATCCACAGCTGCGGATGTTACTCCGTCAAGGCGAAGAACCTCATCAGTACGGCTAAGACGCTCGTCGCAGAGCACGGCGGCGAAGTACCGCAGACGATGGAGGAGCTGACGAAGCTTGCGGGAGTTGGAAGGAAGACTGCGAATGTGGTGCTTTCCAATGCGTTCGGCATCCCCGGGATCGCCGTGGATACGCATGTCTTCCGTGTATCGAACAGACTCGGTCTGGCAGATGCGAAAGACGTTGACAAGACGGAATTTCAGCTGAGAGAGCGCATCCCCGAGGAAAAATGGGGTCAGGCGCATCACTGGCTGATCTATCACGGCAGGCAGGTATGCTCGGCAAGAAAACCCGCCTGTGATACATGTTTTCTGAAGGATATCTGTCCTTCGGCAGAGGTAAAGGAGAAGAAATAAATTGATCGCAGATAAAGTAAGAATTTTTATAAAAGCAGGCAACGGCGGCAACGGTGCGGTATCTTTCCACCGTGAAAAGTTCGTAAACGCAGGCGGTCCCGACGGCGGTGACGGCGGCGATGGCGGCAACATTATCTTTGAAGCATCCAACAACACCAGAACGCTGATGGACTTCCGCTTTGACAAGAAGTTCGTCGCACAGAACGGTGAAAACGGCTCCAAGATGAACTGTAAGGGCAAGTCCGGCGAAGACCTTATCATCAAAGTCCCCGCAGGCACGGTCATCATCGACGAAGAAACGGGCAAGGTAGCTGCGGATATCAAAGAGGGCAGAAAGACTGTTCTCCGCGGAGGTCATGGCGGCAAGGGCAATGCAAGATTTGCGACTCCCACAAGAAGAGCTCCGAGATTCTCCACACCCGGTGTAAAGACTGTCGGCAGATACGTTATCCTTGAGCTCAAGACTATTGCAGACGTCGGTCTGATCGGCTTCCCGAACGCAGGCAAATCCACGCTGCTTTCCGTTATCAGTGCGGCAAAGCCCAAGATCGCGGATTATCCCTTCACGACACTCAATCCCAACCTCGGTGTAGTGCCGATGGGTGAGGACAGCTTTGTCGTTGCGGACATCCCCGGTCTTATCGAAGGTGCGAGCGAAGGCGTTGGTCTCGGTCATGAATTTTTAAGACACGTCGAGCGCACGAGAGTGCTCGTTCATGTTGTAGACTGCTCGGGTATTTCCGGCAGAGATCCCGTTGAGGATTACATCACCATCCGCAGAGAACTCGAGGCATACAGCCCTGCACTCGCAGAAAAGCCCGAGATCGTTCTCGCGAACAAACTGGATGTTACAGAAGCGGTTGAAAACGCAGATCGCCTTGAAGAATACCTCGGCGGACTGACTCCCATGCTGCGCATCTCCGCAGTAGCACACAAGGGCGTCAAGGAAGCGCTCCGCGAGATCGCAAACCTGCTGAAGACGCTGCCTGAGCTGGAAGACCTCGAGGAAGATGGCGTACTCGACGAATGGCAGAAGGGCAGAGGCTCGCTGACCTTCGATGTAACACGCGGCATGGACGGTGTTGCAGAGGTAAACGGCAGTGCGATCGAAGAGATCTTCATGCGTATCGACCCGATGGATCCCGACTCCATGCGTCACTTCGAGAAGCTGCTTAATGACATGGGCATTATCCAGGCGCTCAGAGATTTCGGCGTAAAGGATGGCGAAGAAGTCCGTCTGAATGGCTAAGAATTCAATTTTGTTGATTAAGATAAGAGAGGGAATATATGAAAGGTTCTGAAAGAGCAAAACTGAGGGCAATGGCAAATACGCTGCAGCCCATCGTACATATCGGCAAGGAAGGCATCACGGAAAACCTCGTCAAGCAGGTCGATGATGCGCTGACCGCACGCGAACTTATCAAGGGCACCGTGCAGAAGAACTGCGACATCCCCGTGCGTGACTGTGCGCACATCCTCGCGGAGGAGCTTGGCGCAGAGAGCATTCAGGTGATCGGCAGAAGATTTACGCTGTATCGCGAAAAACCCGAAGAACCGATCGACTGAGACCGACGGTATGAACAAAAAAACGACCTGCACGAGGCAGGCCGTTTTTTTAGTGTTCAGCAGCAGCCGCAGTTGTTGCTGGGGACTTCACCGCCGCAGCCGTTGCCGCCGCCGCATGCGAGGAGCAGGAGAATGATCCAGATGCAGCTGTTGCCGCCGAAGCCGCTGCTGCCGCCGCAGCCGTTGCCGTTGCTGAGGAAGCCGCCGTTGCCGCCGCCGCAGAAGGAGAGCAGGAGCAGGATCCAGATGATGCTGCAGCAATCGCTGCCGTTGTTATTGAAGCACGTCATAGTTAAGTCCATCCTTCCTTTTCATGAGACATTTTCTCGCTTTCGGCGAGTTATACTGTATCATACGCGGAAAAAGAAAAATGGTGACGGATTTCACGAAAAAGAAAAAGAGAACGGGATTCCGTTCTCTTTCTTGATCTATGGCGGGGCGAACCCCGCATATCATCAGTCCTTTTTTTCGGGGACGTAATTTTCGAAGTTATCGACGTTTTTCCAGAGGCGCTCGATATTGTAATATTCGCGCTCGTCGTTATGGAAAATGTGTACGAGGATATCAGCATAGTCCATGACGATCCAGCGGCCTTCCTGATAGCCTTCTTTGCGGACGGGACGGATGCCTTCTTTGCCGAGCTTGTCTTCCAGCTCGTCTGCGAGTACCTTTACGTGGTTGGCAGCTTTACCGCTGCAGATAACGAAATAATCCGCGAGGATACTCTGCTCCCGGATGTCGATGAGGATGATATCCTCGGCGTTTCTGTTGTCGAGAATTTCTGCGACACGGTAGACATTTTCGTTAAAACCCTTGTTCATAATGTACCTCCTTTATATTCCTGCAACATATCGTTGTAAGCGACGATGGTCTGCCCGAGGATGGGCTGGTCTGTATTGATGAGAAAGAGAAGGACTTCCTTCATGATAGTGAAGCAGCCCTGATGGATATCGGAAAGTGCGGCTTCGCGGAGCCTTTCGACACCGTTGTAGCTGCGCGTTTCCTCCATGACATCGGCAGAGTAGATGATCTTTTCCAGCGTGCTCATGCCTGCTCTTCCCGTAGTATGCCAACGCACGGCATTGAGAATATCTTCATCCTCTATGCCGAGATCTTCCCGAATCATCTCTGCGGCGATGGGACCGTGCAGAAGATCGGGGTTCTTTTCAATGATTTCAGGATCGCTTATATTATATTTCGACGCGAGATCACGTTTTTCCTCTATTGAAATACATTTAAATGAATCATGCAGGATCGCGGCGGTCTGCGCGGCTGCAATATCCGCTCCGCAGCGCTCTGCGATCGCGATCGCCATCTTCTCCGTGCCGAGCGTATGCAGGAATCGCTTTTCATTCACGCGGCTTTTCGTGTATTCCAGATAGCGGTCTCTTGTTGTGTTATCCAAATATGCCATATTGCTTCATATACTCCTCGACCGCGGCAGGAACGAGCCCTGCGAGCGATTCGTTGTTCTTGCGTTTTTCACGGATCATCGTGGAAGAGATGTCGGGTCCCATGCTCTTCGCGAGGTGGATCACAGCACCGAACTTCTGATGCAGTTCCTCGATCTTATCGAGGATATCCTTTGCATCGTCGCCCGGGCGCGGCACGCAGAGGAAATGCGTTAACTGAAAGACTTCCTCAAAGCGCTTCCATGTCGTTAAGTTGAAGAGCGTATCCGTTCCGATGATGTAATAACAGCGGCAATCCTCCTGCGTTTCGCGGAGCTCCGTGAGCGTATCGACGGTATAGGTATAGCCATCGCGCTTCATCTCCATATCCGATACGGTAAGCCGCGGATCGTGCGCGGTCATCAGCCGAAGCATCTCGAGGCGATGTTCGTTGGATGCAATATTCATATCGCGCTTATGCGGAGGGATGCCGACGGGCAGAAGCAGGATCCCATCGAGCTGAAATTCGACGAGGAGGTCTTCCGCGATGCTGAGATGTCCGCAATGCGGCGGATTGAAGGTGCCGCCGAGGATTCCGATTCGTTTCATAAATTATGTATTTCTCTGTAAAAAGAAACAATCTCCTGAAATTTATTAAAATATTATACACTATTCTGCGTCAAAAGGGTATGGTTTATTTTAATTTTGTATAAAATCCATAGCATGGATGAAAACATCAGACGATATATCAAACGGGAATTTTATAAAGGAAAGAGCCTGCCTGCGAGGCTGATCGATTCGGTTTTTCTGAAGATACTCGCGTTTGCGGTGATCTTTATCTTCTTCTGGCTGATCCGAACGGGGTTCTGGAGGTCGCTTATCCTTGCGGCGACGGTGGTATCTTCCTTCAGCATTCTCAAATTCGTATATAACCGATCGCGGTACAGGAGTTTTTCCGAAAGGCGGATCATGAGAGCAGGGGATGAATGTGCGCTGGAGCGCATGATCCTGCTGGAGCGCAGGCATACGGAGCGGCTGGTACGCGGGATGTTTGCGGAGGAGCTCAGCGCGGAACATAGCGAGCTGAGAGCGGCGGCAGGAGGGTTTTTGTATGAAAAGACTTACTGCAGATACTTCGACTGTCATCCGAAGGTTCCCGTGAGCGTAAAAGAGATGACGGAACTCGTTCGGGAGATGCGTATCCTTCGCGTAAAAAAGTGCGTGCTGATGACGCCTTCGCGGTTTGACGAGGATGCACGGGCAATGGCAGTGCGCAGGAGCGACAGCTGTGTTTTTCTGGAGAATGAGGACCTTCTCAAACGATTGAGAAAGACCGTGATCTATCCCGCGGAGAAGGAGATCTATGAATATCTGAGTGCGGAGATCGCGGAAAAACGCATTACGAGGGAAAAACTGCGGAGCGCATTTTTCGGTGCGGATAAGGGCAGATCTTTTGCGCTGTGCGCGGCTGTGCTGCTCATCATACCGCTCTTCACGGGGCAGAGCATCATCTATCCCGTTGCTGCGGCGGTCTGCACGGGATTCTCCATTTACGGCTTTTTGAAAGGCAGGAGAAGCGGCTGAATTTTTTGTGAAACATGAGTTCGGTGAGGTTGCAACCCGAGATAATTTGGTGTATAATATCTTCTATCGCATACGCGGTGAAACAGGGAGTATTAGTATTCTATGAAAATGAAACAGTTTCTGATGATCCCGAATCTGCTTTCCATGATACGCCTGCTGCTGGTTCCCGTGACGATGTCGCTGATCTTTCAGGCAAAGATGATCGCGGCGTTCATCACATTTGCCGTAGCTGAGCTGACGGACGTTGTGGACGGATATATCGCAAGAAAATACAACATGATATCGGAGCTCGGCAAATGGCTGGATCCGATGGCTGATAAGCTCATGGCGGTCGGCGTGCTGCTTTCTTTTACTCTGGTCAAGATCCTGCCTGCATGGGTCGTGATCATTCTGGCGGCGAAGGAACTGCTGATGCT
>JAZRGP010000397.1:0-2007 GCA_045644225.1 Christensenellaceae bacterium
CATCTTGCCGGCAATGATACCGCCGGAGATCTTGACGAGCTTTTCGATCGCACGGAGAGATTCGCCTGTGCTGATAACATCGTCAATGATGAGAACACGCTTGCCGTTCATCTTGTCCATATCGGACTTATCGATATAGAGCGTCTGCTTGTTTGTTGTCGTGATGGAGTTTACTTCGACGCTTACGGGATCCTTCATGTATACCTTGAGACCCTTTCTTGCAACGATGTATGTATTGTCGCCTTTCTGACGAGCGAGCTCGTGGATCAGCGGGATGCTCTTTGCTTCGGCAGTGATCATGATATCGTGTTCGGGCATGATATCGATCATGTGCTTTGCACATGCGACCGTCAGTTCAACATCGCCGAAAATTACGAATGCCGCGATGGACAGTTCGTCGTTCAGCTTAAAGATGGGGAGCTGTCTTGTAAGACCGGCTACTTTCATTTCATAAAACTTTTCCATAATACCCTCCTGAAAAACTTATTTCCTGCCGAGATCAGAATTCTTCGGTAAAGTCGTAGTCTTCTTCTGTTTCTACCTTAACGCGGCGGATATCCGCGCCGAGGGAAATGAGCTTGTCTTCGATCTTGTCGTATCCTCTGTCGATATACTTGATATCGCTGATCTCTGTCATGCCGTCTGCCATAAGGCCCGCTACGATCAGCGCAGCGCCTGCACGCAGGTCTGTCGCACGAACGGGAGCACCAGTCAGGCGTGCAACACCTTCCACGACTGCGATACGGTCGTCGATCGTTACCTTTGCGCCCATTCTGCGGATCTCGTTGATATGCTTGAAACGGGATTCGAAGATATTTTCAACAACAACGCTGGTTCCCTCTGCCGTGGAGAGCAGTACCGTCATGGGCTGCTGCAGGTCTGTCGGGAAGCCCGGATAAGGAAGCGTCGTGATGCTGACGTGCTTGGGACGCTTGGGGCATCTGACGCGGATGCTGTCGTCGCCTTCTTCGACCTCTACGCCCATCTCCAGAAGCTTTGCCGTGATGGCATCCATGTGCGTGGGGATGACGTTCTGGATCGTTACGTCGCCGCGTGTTGCCGCCGCCGCTACCATGAGCGTACCTGCTTCGATCTGGTCGGGAATGACAGAGTAGTTGCAGCCGTGCAGTTCCTGCACACCGCGGATCTTGATAACGTCGGTACCTGCGCCCTTGATGCGTGCGCCGAGGCAGTTTAAGAAGTTCGCCACGTCAACGACATGGGGTTCCTTTGCCGCATTGATGATCGTCGTATTGCCCTCAGCCTTGACCGCAGCGAGCATGATGTTGATCGTTGCACCGACGGAAACTTTGTCAATGTAAATATCCTTGCCCACGAGCTGATCTGCCGTTGCGACGAGCTTTCCGTATTCTGTGGAAACCTCTGCGCCGAGCTTTTCAAAGCCCTTGATATGCAGGTCGATGGGTCTTTCGCCAATAGAGCAGCCGCCGGGGAGGATAACTTCTGCTTCGTGGAATACGCCAACAAGCGCGCCCATAAAATAATAGGAAGCGCGCAGCTTTTTCGCAAGTTCAAGCATAACACAATGGGAATCCACTGTGGACGTATCGATCGTAGCAGTACCGTTAGCATCAAAGGTGACCTTAGCACCCAGGCTGCGCAGTATCTTTAAAATAATGAATACGTCTGCAATTCGGGGAAGATTCTCGATCACGCATACATCCTGCGCAAGGATGGTCGCAGGGAGGATCGCAACAGCCGCATTTTTCGCGCCGCTGACGTTTACCGTGCCCTTCAGTGCAGCTCCGCCATTGATGACGAATTTTTCCTTCATAAATCAAACTCCTTAATGCCGCGCACGTCAAAATACGCGAACACAAAAATTCATTTTAAATTATACTACAAAAATTATTTTTGTGCAATATTTCATTTGCTTCCTGTTCGAATATATTCCCGCCGCTTTTCTTTTTTCCGTCTTTTTATTTTTGCAGGATAGTGCTATAATTATTTTCAGCGGATATCCGCTCAACCGTTGTCAGGGAGGAC
>JAZRGP010000398.1:0-2169 GCA_045644225.1 Christensenellaceae bacterium
GCCTGTCTGTTGTCCGCAAGAGGAATGCTGACGAACAGAAACAGCAGCGTATTTGCCGCGGCACCGATGAGCAGATACCATTCTCCGGGCATCAGCGAAAGCGCCGCCAGCCCGATCCCCCACCACATCAGGATCTCTCCGAGATAATTGGGATGGCGGGAATATTTCCAGAGACCCACGCGGATAAAAGTTCCCGTGCGGTTTCTGCGGAAGCGGTGCATCTGGATGTCCGCAGTTCCCTGCAGCACTGCCGCTCCGAGCGACACAAGCACGAAGATCACACATCCGAAGCTCATGCGGACGTCATTCGCAAATACCATGACCGCAGGCATCGTACAGAGATAAACGATCAGCGTAGGCACCATGTGGATCCCCACGAAATTGATCACGGGATAGAACGCTCCCGTCTTTTCCTTCAGCATGGTATAGCGCCAGTCCTGATGCTGCATTCCGTGGAAGGTATATGCCCAGTTTGCGGTGAGGCGGATTCCCCAGAAGAACACTGCGATCATGATCAGGATCTGCGGCAGACCGATGTTTCCGTAAGCCGCACATGCCGCTCCGATGATGACGATCGGCTGAACGCTCCAGTAAGGATCGTATACCGATGCGTTTTTAAAGATCAGGCTGAAGATAAATACAAACACCGTTGCCGCGATATCCGCGATCAGGATATCCAGCCAGAGCGCATACGGTAGCACCCCGCAGAGCACGATGCCCAGCGCAGATGCCGCGATATAGATCAGCGCGATCACAAGAAAACTTATCGAGCGTTTCATATATTATTCCTCCTCATTGGTCGGCAGATAAACGACGGTATGATCATGGTGCATCGCCTTTGTCAGCTTTCCGAACATATCCTGCGTACGGATACGCAGGCTGGACGTGTTGATGCAGGGATGACAGCCGATATACTCCCCTTTCAGAACGTCCTCATCGACGAGCAGGCGGACTTTATTCTCGCGATCGTTCATCAGTCCAAGGATGCTCACGGACCCCGGAGTAATATCGAGATACCGCTCCATATGCTCCGCTCCCGCGAAGTAGAGCCGCGAAGAACCGATCTGCCTTGAGAGGTCCTTTGTCTTCAAAACTTTATCCCCAGGGATCATCAGCAGGTAAAAATCCGTCTGCTGCCGATTGCTGAGAAAGAGGTTCTTGCAGATCGTCGCACCCAATGCTGCATCGACCTCCGCGCATTCCTGCATGTTGTCCGTGTGTTCATGGTCGATGCGGTGATATTCGATCTCAAGCGCATCCAGAAGATCGTAGCAGCGGATCTCTTTATCCGTCCTGCCGCTCAGGTCCGCAGGACGTCCTTTTTCCAACTGATAAACAGTTTCACTCATAAATAAAAGTTCGCTTCCGTTTATTTTACACTAATATGCTTAAACACAATTATAAGCTGTTCCCACGATCCTTGCAACAAAAAAACAGTCCCGAAAAATCAGGACTGTTTTTTATCTTATTTGGATTTAATACTCTTCACAGAGCTGTAAGCACTGTTGCCGTTCGCCGTCTTGGAGCAGATCGCTCTGACCTTATAGTAATAGGTCTTGCCCTTGACTGCGGAAGTGTTCGTGTAGCTCTTAGAAGTTGTCGTTGTCATCTTGGTATAAGTGCCGTCCGAGCTTGTCGCACGGTATACCTCATACTTGGATGCACCCTCTACCGCATCCCACTTGAGGTACGGCTTACCCGAAGATGCAGACGTCGTGATCGTTACAACAGGTCTTGCACAGTCGCAGGTGACGGACTTCGCAGTACTGAATGCACTGTTGCCGTTTGTCGTCGTTTCGCAGATCGCCTTGACCTTGTAGTAGTAGACCGTACCGACGACCGCAGAGCTGTTTGTATACGTCGTCTTTGTCGTCGTATAGAGCTTTGTATACGTTCCGCTGCTGCTTGTTGCACGGTGGATCTCATACTTGGATGCACCTTCTACCGCATCCCACTTGAGGTACGGCTTACCCGAAGATGCAGACGTCGTGATCGTTACAACAGGTCTTGCGCAGTCGCAGGTGACGGACTTCGCAGAGCTGAATGCGCTGTTGCCGCTTTCCGTCGCCTCGCAGATCGCCTTGACCTTATAGTAGTAGACCTTACCTACAGTTGCGGAAGTATTCGTATACGTCGCCTTTGTCGTCGTATAGAGCTTTGTATAAGTCG
>JAZRGP010000399.1:0-1899 GCA_045644225.1 Christensenellaceae bacterium
CTTCATCATGACAAATGCCTTTGCGGAGGATACGATCTGCGCATCGGGATATGCCTTCATGAATTCATCGATGTTAGCGGAGTGGTCGGGCTCCATGTGCTGAATGACGAGGTAATCGGGATTTTTGCCGTCGAGCGCAGCAGCGAGGTTATCCAGCCATTCTTTTGTGAAATGCTGATCGACTGTATCCATAACAGCGATCTTTTCGTCCATGATAACATAAGAGTTATAGGACATGCCGTTCGGAACGACATACTGACCTTCAAAGAGATCGACCTGATGGTCGTTTACGCCTACATAGAGAATTGTATCTGTGATTTTCATGATTATATATTCCTTAATGTTATTTTATTCTTCGGAGAACTGATCCTTACCAACGCTGCAGAGGGGGCATTCGAAATCTTCGGGGAGATCTTCAAAAGCTGTGCCGGGAGCGATGCCGTTATCGGGAGCGCCTGCTGCTTCGTCATATGTCCAGCCGCAAATATCACAAACGTACTTTTTCATGTTTCATTACCTCACTTTTTTGTTGTAGAATAGGATCTCCGCTTTATGCGGAAATCGGATGATTATTTTGGATATATAAATTATACCACGATTTTCCGTTATCGGTATATGAAAAAAATTAATATCGGAAAAAACTTGCGGAAATATTTTATTCGCCGAGTTTTGCAGAGATGGTGGGGTATCGCTGCATATCCGTATGCGGGATGAACTTTGCCGCCTGCATCCGCACGAGGAAATCCGCGAAGGATGCGAACTGCACGCAGTACATGTTCTCGGAGATATGCCTGATCTCCTCGAGCTTGCTGCGGTCGAGCAGCAGGATGCGTGCGCCTTCGAGGGATGTATTGGAGATGCAGGAGTATTTCTCTCGCGGAAGATCGGGGAACATCCCGATGGTGATCGCGGATTCGAGGTCGGAATGCGCTGTGAATGCACCTGAAAGGTAGCAATGCGCGAGATCCGATTCTGCGCAGCCTGCCGTCTCCAGCAGACATTCGATCATGGTATATGCCGCCGCCTTTGTATCGAGATACTGTGCGATGTCCGTCTGCGTGAAGAAGAGCGGCGTACCGATCGCGGATTCCTCGGCGGGAGCGTATACCGCGGCATACTGCTTCTCGTCTTCCAGCCAGATGATGCGGTCGGATGCATCGGGGTTCAGCTCGCCTGCGATGTTGATCCATTTGTTGAGGCGCATCTGTGCGAGCAGGTCGATGATGCCCGAGCCGCAGATGCCGACGGGCTTTTTGCCGCCGATCGTCGTATAGCGGAGCTCCCTGCCGTCGATCGAGACTTTGTCGATCGCTCCGTCGGATGCACGCATGCCGTAGCGGCTGATATAGCCCTCGAGAGCGGGACCTGCCGCGCCTGCACCGCCTGCCAGCCATTCCTTGTTGCCGATGACGAGCTCACCGTTCGTGCCGATATCGAAGAAGAGTCCGATCTCGTCTTTTTTATGGATCTCCAGCTTCAGCATGCCGCTGACGATGTCGCCGCCGACGTAGTTGGATGCAGCGGGGATGATATAGAGCATCCCGCGGAAGTCCATTCCGAGCTCATCTCCGCGGAACCAGCCGGGTGCGGAGGTTACGGGAGCATAGGGTGATGCGAAAACAGTCCATGCATCGAGCTTCAGCAGGAAGTGTATCATCGTGGTGTTGCCCGATACGATCATCGCGGGGCAGCCTGCCGCGTCGATGCCTGTCTTTTCCGAGAGGGATGCAAAGAGTTTATTGAAGGTATCCGCGGTCGCCTGCTGAAGGTCATCCATATGTGCGGGATCTTCCAGAGCATAGGTGATTCGCGTGAGGATGTCCGTGCCGTAAGCGATCTGTCCGTTGAACTCCCTTTCCTGCGCGATCACTTCGCCTGTTCGCATGTCCACGAGCTGCA
>JAZRGP010000400.1:0-5686 GCA_045644225.1 Christensenellaceae bacterium
ATCACTTCCTTTTCGTCTGCAGTCATCTCCATGGAGATCGCAGGGTTACCTGCTTCGAGGTGATCGTAAAGTCTGCCGAGGACGTCTGCTTCGATGGCATACTTCTTGTCGCCTGTCTTCTTCATCTTTTCAGAGCGATCCTTGCGCTTCTGTACGGTTTCCATATCCGCAAAGATCAGTTCGAAGTTGATGGTTTCCACGTCGCGGATGGGGTCAACGCCGCCGTCAACGTGTGTGATATTGTCGTCTTCAAAGCAGCGGACGACTTCTACGATCGCATCGACCTCGCGGATGTGGGAGAGGAACTTGTTGCCGAGACCTTCGCCCTTGCTTGCGCCGCGCACAAGACCTGCGATATCGACGAATTCGATGGTAGCGGGAGTGAATTTCTCGGGGCTATGCAGCTCCGCGGGATAGTCCATGCGTGCATCGGGCACGCTGACGATGCCGACGTTCGGCTCTATTGTGCAGAAAGGATAGTTCGCGCTCTGCGCGCCTGCCTGCGTTAATGCGTTGAAAAGTGTGCTTTTACCTACGTTGGGAAGCCCAACCACGCCTAATTTCATGAAAAAAACCTCACATAATCTATTTCTATCACATGATATTATAACATTGCTGCAAAGGGGATTCAAGAATAGCTTTTAAGCTTATATAAAGCAGTTATTCTATCATAAATTTAAGTTGGGGATGACATGGTGCGATCCTGACGATCTGTGAACGATTTGTATATATTTGATTGGATCTTCTCGCTGTGATATAATTTAAAGAGCGACGGATTGGTAAATCCGTTTTTGGAGGAAAAGGAGAGGGCTTATGCGAAAAAATCATGTAGTTATGTTATTGATCATTATAGTCTTGATGTTATCCTCTTGCGGAAAGACGGCTGAAGAAAAATATTGTTACTCTTGCGGTGAAAAAATTCAGCAAGAAGAGTTGCTCTGTAGTATTTGTGAAGAGAAAAAGTTAACTCAAGATCAAGCAGAAAAAAGTGAGAGTATTCAAACAGAGTCGGGCGAACATATTCTGGAGGAGCAATTGGATTCCGAGACAACGGACCTCTGCCTTGTTGGCAATTGTGAGAAAGAAAAAGAAAGAGGGAGATCCTATTGCAGTGAGCACGCATGTGCAAGTATGGCTTGTCCATCTCAAAAAGCATATGGGTCTGACTATTGTTTGATTCATAAGTGCATGGACCCTATTTGTAAAAATGGAAAGAATCTAACGGGATCGTATTGCAGCGAGCATGAATGCGCAAGCTTCGGATGCGCGCTTCAAAAGATGGTGACGTCAGATTATTGTATTATTCATCAATAAAAAAGCACAGAGACTCACTCTCTGTGCTTTTTATAATGCGGGGATTAAAATTCGTAAGGAAGCGTGCTGGATAATCCGTGGGAGGCATAGTGGAAGACTCTTTCCTGAGATGCCTCTTTTTGATTGAGCTCGCAGACCATTCGGCCTTTGTTCATGACGATGATGCGGTTGCTCATGCCGATCGCTTCGGAAATATTCGAAGAGATGATGATGATCGATCCGCCGCGCCGTGTGATCTCGTTGAAGAGGTTGTAGATCTCGACTTTGCCCTGAATGTCGACACCGCGAGTGGGTTCGTCGAAGATGAAAATATTTGTGTTGGAAAGGAAGCACCGTGCCATCAGGATCTTCTGCTGGTTGCCGCCGCTGATGTGCGAGACTTCGTCGCTCAAGCGGACATTCTTCACTCCCATTTTTTTCAGAAGTGTTGAAGTAATGGTTTTTTCCACAGAAGGATTGATCAGCATGTGATCGGTATAGTTGTCGAGGTTCTTTATGCTGACGTTGTGCAGCACGCTCATCTTATTGAACAGATTGTACTTTGTTCTTGTTTCGGAAAGATAAGCGATGCCGTATTTCTGCGCATCGCGCGGATTCGTGATAGAGACTTCTTCGCCGTTTACAAAGAACCGACCGGTGTGTTTTTTCTCAAGCCCGACGATGGTTCTCGCAAAGCAGGTTCTGCCGGAGCCCGCCAGACCGACGAAGCCGAGGATCTCACCTTTGTGCAGAGAGAAGCCGATATCTTTTACATAATTATTGGAAAGATTGTATACGCGGAAGGATTCTTCGCCGACATCGTTGGGGAGCTTGGGATACTGATCTTTGATGTCTTTGCCGAGCATGGTTTTCACAAGTCGGTTCGGATCGATATGAGAAGTATCTTTCTTCTGGACGATCCTTCCATCTTTTAAGATAGTCATATCATCGCTGATGCTTAAAAGCTCGTTGATATCATGGGAGATATAGATAACGCTCGTTCCCTGAGAAAGCATTGCACGAATATATTGATAGATTACCTTCATATCATAAAGTGTAAAGGCAATAGACAGTTCATCGATCACAAGCACTTTGGGATTGATGATCAGCGCGCGTGCAAACTGTACGATATGCTGTTCGCAGAGATTAAGCGTATCAGCCTTGCGGTAGATATTGATATTCATGGGCAGGGAGGAAAGGATGCGCTTTGCCTCATTCTGCATTTTTTTGATATCGAGGCAAGGGAATCCGGGGAGGATCGTTTTTTCGTGCCCCACGAAAACGTTTTCCCAGACGGTGAGATCCTTGATTAGGAGAGGATCCTGATGCAGCATGACGATGCCTGCTCTTTCCGCCTGCTTGACGTTATGCTTTTTGGAGATCTCTTTGTTGTTGAAACGGATGCACCCTTTGTCACACTTTTCGATGCCTGCAATGATCCGCGCAAGTGTGGATTTTCCGCAGCCGTTTTCACCGGCGATGGCATGGAGTTTCCCCGGATAAAAAGACATACTAACATCATCTAAGGCGAGTACGCCCGGATAAGCTTTTGATATATTTTCAATAGTGATCAGAGGCTTGTTATCCATGACATTTCACTCCTACAGGTCATATGAAGTAAAAATCTGTATGCAGCTTTCAAAGAAGAAGGATTTATATGTGCCGGGGATTCCTTCGTTCGTGATCACCTTTTTCGCAGCGGTGATCGGCGCGAAGCGAACGAGAGCGGTCTTATCGAAGCGGGACTTCGGGACGACAACGACCGTCTCATCGGAAATATTCATTACATACTGATAGATCGGAAGATCGCCCATGTTGTTGATGGAATATCCGCGTTTCAGATCAACACCGCCGGATTCCAGAAAGGCTTTGTCGATAAACAGGTTTTCCATACACTTTGTTACCATGTCGCCTGTCAGGGATTTGTTCTGGGTATCGATGGTGCCGCCTGTCAGGATCGAGGAGATCGTGGGTTTTTCGGCAAGAATGTTGATAACGGGGAGACTGTTTGTGATAACGGTCAGGCTTTTGTTCTCGGGTAGTTTGGATGCGATCAGCGCGCAGATGCTGCCTGCGCTCAAAAAGATCACGTCGCCTTCTTTAATATGGTGCAGCGCGATATCCGCGATCAGTTCCTGATCGTTGAAGTCTTCGTTTTGCTGCGCGGCAGCAGAAAAAGGCAGGATCGGAGGTTTCGCTTCGTTTAAAACCGCTCCGCCGTGGGTACGGATAACAAAGCCTTCCTGCTCGAGCATTTCCAGATAACTGCGTACGGTTACCTCGGAAACAGATAAAATGCTGCTGAGCTGAGAAACATCGATCTGCTTTTTTTCCTTTATGATCTGTTTGATTTTATCTAATCTAGCTGTTTTAAAGCGGGTTGCCATTCTCAATATCCTAACTGTTATATTATAAGAAAATTTTATCATAGAAGTTATTTTTTGTAAAGTTATGCCAATGGAATGAAAAATAATGCTTATAAAATGAAACTGCGGAAATTTACGGATAAAGCCCGCTGCGGGCGCTGAAGATGCTGAAAACACGATGATAAAGACGAACGGCGAAACTTTCGTTTTCTTTCGAAACATAAAATAAAACGAAAATATCGCAAAATTATTATTGACGAAATAAAAAACAAGTGATAAAATCTATCTATCGAAACGAAAAATAAATATGGAAACCGTAAAATAGATAACTGTATTTATTTTTCGCAAAAACAAAAATGGAGGATGAAATGATGAAAAAAGTATTGTTAGTCGTTCTGGCACTCGTACTGATGTTCACAGCAGTTGCTTGCACAACATCCAATCAGGTTGCTGAAGAACCCGCTGCGGAAGAAAAAGCTCCCGAAGCTGCTACGGAAGAAAAAGCTCCCGAAGCTGCTGAAGAACAGGCTGCAGTTGAAGTTGATCCCGATGATCCGCTGATGGCAGGCAAGACAGGTCAGGAAGCTCCGCCCAAAAAGTGCGAAACAATCAAAGTAGGCTTCTGCCCGACAGCTATGAACACACAGTATCAGATGGTTATCGACGGCATGAAACAGTGCATCTATGATAAGGGCTGGGGCGATGTTGTTGAATTCATCGTACAGGCTCCCTCCGGTCAGTCCGCTATCGACGAACAGGTTGAAATCGTTGAAGGCTGGCTCCAGCAGGGCTTTGACGTAATCTGCATGTGCACAGCAAACGAAGAAGCAATGGAACCCATCTACAGAGAAGCAACAGAAATGGGTATTCCGATCTTCGAATTCAATACACCTGCACTTGACGTTTCCAACCCCTACTATGTAAGTAACGTTGGCTACGACCAGAGAGAAGCAGGCTACGCAGTTGGCGAATGGCTCTGCGCAACCTACAAAGATCCGATCAATGTAGCAGTTCTCGAAGGTCTCCCCGGCACACACAACACAGAACGTCTTGGCGGCTTCATGGATGCTATCGCAGCTTCCGGCCAGACAAACATCAACATCGTAGCTTCTCAGCCTGCTGACTGGGTAAGAGACAAGGGTCAGACAGTTACAGAAAACCTCCTCGTTTCCAATCCCGAAATCGAGCTGATCTGGGGTATGTACGACGAAATGGCTCTCGGCGCAGTTGCAGCTTGCAAGGACGCTGGCCGTGAAGACATCATCATCGTTGGCTACGACAACATTCCCGACGCAAACGACTCCATCCGCCGCGGCGAAATGTACGCAACTGTAGATACAGCTTCCAAGCAGATGGGCTACAGCCTCTGCGAAGCAGTTTATAAGTACTGCGTTGACGGTGAAATGGTTCCCAAGATCATTAACCAGGAGTGCAAAGTTTACGATGCAACCAATATCGAAGACTTCAATCTCGATAACTACACATACGTTGAAAAATAAGATAATGGTGTAAAAAACAGGGGTGCTCTCTTCGGAGAGCATCCCGCCTTTAAAAACTTGTATAGGAGAATGAGTATGGAAATACGGCCTATTTTAGAGATGAAAAATATTATGAAGTCTTTCGGCGTGGTTCAGGTGCTGAAAGGCGTCGATCTCACGCTGGTTCCCGGACAAGTTCTTGGACTCATCGGCGAGAACGGGGCGGGTAAATCCACACTGATGAAGATCCTTTGTGGTGTATATAAAAAAGACGGCGGCGAGATTATCTACCAGGGAGAGGTAATGGAGTCGCTCAGCGCAAGCAAAACGCAGAAACTCGGTATCAGTATTATTTACCAGGAACTGAGCGTACTGCTGAACCTGACTGCGGCTGAAAATATTTTCATCAACAGAGAAAAAACATACGGTAAGGGCGGTCTGTTCAATCCCTTAAGATGTGCTGAAATGAAAGAAGCAGCACGCAAGCTGCTGAAAGAAGACATGGGGATCGAGATCGATATGGATATTCCCGCGCAGTATATGAGCCTT
>JAZRGP010000401.1:0-2193 GCA_045644225.1 Christensenellaceae bacterium
TGACGATCGCAACGCCTGTATTCTTCACGAGCAAGAACCTCCTTCTTGTTATGAGACAGGCGGTATGGTTTGCGATCATGGGCTTCGGTATGACGTTCGTTATCGGCATGGGCGGTATCGACCTTTCGGTCGGCTCAACGGTTGCGATCTGCGGCTTGCTGCTTGCTAAGATGATCCTTGCAGGAACAAATATTTACCTTGCGATCGTAGTTGCGCTGGTTGTCGGCGTGCTGATCGGTCTGATCAACGGTCTGCTGGTTGCTAAGCTCAAGATACCGGACTTCATTGCAACACTCTCCGTTATGAGTATTACAAGAGGTCTCGCAATGGTATATTCCGAAGGTCTCCCGATCTACGGCCTGCGTTTCCCCGAATTCCAGTTCATCGGTCAGGGCTATATCTGGGTAATTCCCTTCCCGATCATCATCATGCTTGCGATCTGTGCGATCTGCTTCTTCCTGATGTACAGAACAAAGTACGGCAGATACACACTCTCTATCGGCAGCAGTGCTGATGCAGCAAAGCTCGTTGGTATCAATATCGATAAGATCAAGCTCATGGTATACAGCATGATGGGTCTTCTCGCAGCAGTAGCAAGTGTTATCCTTACATCCCGTCTTGAAGCAGCTATGCCCGAAGCAGGCGATGGCTACGAACTCGACGTTATCGCTGCTACAGTAATCGGCGGTACGAGCATGAGCGGTGGTAAGGCAAGCATCATCGGTACTCTCATCGGTGCTATCATGATGGCAGTTGTAAGAAACGGCCTCAACCTGCTGAATATCAACACATTCTGGCATCAGGTTGCGATCGGTGCGATCATTCTTATCGCTGTTGTCATCGACCAGCTTGCAACAAAGAATAAGAATAACTGATAAGATAGGTTTTTGCAAAAGTTATCGCAAAAGTATTTGAATTTTCCGATAATTTATGTATAATTTAACCATCGGACAAAAATTGAATAATATAATACTTGGGTTAGTAATATAGGTGTTTGTGTAATACTTGGATTTGTGCTATATCCGGGTGTTTGAAAGGAGCTTTAAATGAAACAATTCAAACTGTTTATCAACAATGAATGGGTAGATGCTAAGGACGGTAAGACCTTTATTTCCTATGATCCCGCTACGGGTGAGGCGATCGCTGAACTTGCGAGCGCATCCAAAGAAGACGTCGATAAAGCTGCTGCAGTTGCTAAGGCAACGTTTGAAAGCGGCGTATGGTCGAACATGGACCCCGAAGAACGCGGCGAATACCTGAGAAAAGCTGCAGATATCCTCAGAAGAAGAGCAGATGAATTTGCAGTATGGGAATGTAAGGATACCGGTAAGCCCCTCAGCGAAACAGGTCCCGTAGATATCTACTATTCTGCAAGAGCTCTGGAATATTTTGCAAAGATCATGACGACTTTCAAAGGCGAAGTCATCAACATCCCCGGCAATTTTGCATTCGACTATGTTACATATGAACCCATGGGCGTCGTCGGCACGATCTCTCCGTGGAACTTCCCGCTGCACCTCTTCACAAGAGCGGTATGCCCCGCACTTGCTGCAGGTAACTGCGTTGTAGCAAAGGCTTCTTCCCTTACGCCTATCACATCTCAGCTCATGGGCGAGATCTTCCTGGAAGCAGGCTTCCCCGCTGGTGTTGTTAATATCGTCTCCGGCCCCGGCAGCGTTGTCGGCGAAGCGATGATGGCAAACAAGGACATCAGCATGGTATCCTTCACGGGATCCGAAGAAGTCGGCAGATCCCTTCTGAGACAGGCTTCCGAAGCTCCCATCATCAAGAAGGTCATCCTCGAGCTCGGCGGCAAGGGCCCGATCGTTGTTCATAACGATGCGGACATCAGCGGCGCTGTCAATTCCACGATCCAGGGCTTCTGCCTCAATCAGGGTGAAGTTTGCTGCGCATCCAGCCGTCTGATCCTCCACGAAGACATCTACGATGAATTCATGGAACTCATGCTCAAGAGACTCGCTATGATCAAGGTCGGCGATCCGATGGATCCCGCAACACAGATGGGTTCCCTCATCAACAAGCATCAGCTTGAAGTTGTTGACGGCTATGTCAAGGGCGCGATCGCAGACGGCGCAAAGATATTCAACCGCGCCGTAACTCCCTCCCCCGTTTGCGTACCCGCGCGTCTTTCCCTCCTTGCGGGTCAGTACGTAAACCGCACCGGAAACTCCA
>JAZRGP010000402.1:0-1319 GCA_045644225.1 Christensenellaceae bacterium
TTGATGATCTTAACGTCGGCAGTTCCACGGGGGAGCACCCCGGGGACGAATACGACGATGCCGTCATCTGTACGGCAAACGCCGCTTCCCTCGTTAGTGAGGTCGGCGGCGGTCAGTTTATGAACAGTATTTTTCTCAAGCATTTTCTGTAATGATGCAAGCGAGTACACGCAGGATGGAGTCGCTTCTGTTGTAGATCGCATGAGCTTCACCTGCATAGCAGATGCCGCAGTCGCCAACGGTAACTTCACGTTCGATGCCGTTGTCGTCGAGGACGCCCGTGCCTTCGAGGATATAGTAAATTTCCGCTTCGTCAACGTGTGTGTGCTTGCCGATGGAGCAGCCGGGACGCAGCGTCATTTCGCCGAAGATGCGGTTGTGCGGGGGAAGGTCCTTTGTGGGCAGGAACATTTCGTTCGGGATAGAGCCTTCGCCGCCCTTCATATTCGTTCTCATTTCAAACATTTTTTCTTTGGATCTGATAAGCATTTCAATATACCTCCGTATTGCTTTCGGTAATTTTGCAAACTTTTTTTCATTGTATCACAATTTCACGCACGGGAAAATAGGAATTGTGGATTTTGCATCAGATAATGTGCTGTGGATATGGTATGATCTGCTCATATAAAGCGGGAAAAGTTTTGCGGGGATGCAAGAGACCGTTTCGCTTTTTATAAAAAAGGTATATAATAGGCAATATAGATAACAACGACAACATAGGAGCATTATGGGCAAGTTTTTTCTGGAATCCAAATACAAACCATCGGGAGATCAGCCCGCGGCGATCGATGCGCTGGCGGAAGGTATCCGTAAGGGCGACCGTGCGCAGGTATTGCTGGGCGTAACGGGCTCGGGCAAGACCTTCACGATGGCGAATGTCATCGAGCGTCTGCAGCGGCCGACGCTTGTTTTGGCGCACAATAAAACCCTTGCCGCACAGCTCTGCAGTGAATTCAAGGAGTTCTTCCCGCATAACGCAGTAGAGTTTTTCGTTTCCTATTATGATTATTATCAGCCCGAGGCATATATCGTCAAAAGCGATACCTTTATCGAAAAAGACTCCAGCGTAAACGAAGAGATCGACCGCCTGCGCCATAGTGCGACGACGGCACTTCTGGAACGCAGGGATGTCATCGTAGTCGCTTCGGTATCCTGCATTTACGGCATCGGTTCGCCCGAATCTTATCTGAATTCCACGGTGCCGCTGCGCGTTGGTCAGGAGATCGAGCCGCAGGAACTGATGCGCAGGCTGGTGGATATCAACTTCCACCGCAATGACATCGATTTCCACCGCGGTACCTATCGTGTACGCGGAGATG
>JAZRGP010000403.1:0-2235 GCA_045644225.1 Christensenellaceae bacterium
TCAGCCGTCGTCACCGCAGCAGCCCGCAGACAAACGCTCATGCGGAACGCAGCGCAGAAGAACAATACAAATGCCGCGATCACCTTCAGCTCCGAGAAATCTCCCGAAGCATTCTGCGAAAAATACTTCACGTCATTGATCAGCGGAGTCTGTCCATCGAGCAGAATTGCCGCCGCCGCGATGCCCACGACCGCAAGATTCGGTAAAATCGCTGCGGAAAGAGTCAGTTTTGCCGTGCGGCATTCCGCAGGAGCAACTGCCATGACCGCGATGACCTGACCCATGCTCAGCACTGCAAGCAACAGCGCGATTTTGCCGAGCTCCTCCCACGAAAGCACCGTAAACGGAAAAAAGTTCTCGAAGCTGCCTTTCGCAAAGCCCGAAATGCCCAAGCCGAATGCAAAAAGCAGCATCAGCGGCGCAAAGATCAGCGCAGTCCTGCCGAGAGCGGTCGTCCCGCAGGATGCGGCAAGCATCACCGTCAGAGCGATGGGGATGAGATAAAAGATCGGCGGCTCTCCTGCGGAAAGATACAACCCGTAAAAGCAGAAAAGCTCGCCTGCCGTCAGCAGAAAATACGCGATATACACCGCCGATACCGCGCTGCCGACCACCTTGCCCAGCCGACGCCTTGCGATCGCAGCGATGCCTCCCTCGCCTTTCAGCGCACAGCTCTGCAGCAGGAGCAGAGCGATCCCGACAATGGGCGCCGCAAGAAACGCAGGATAGGATGCCGTACCTCGGGAGCGTTCCAGGATCCCCGGCAGAAAGATCCCCGAGAGACAGAACAGCACGATCATGCTGAAATACTGATAACGATAGAGCTTCGGCTTCATTCCGCACCTCCTCTCAGCGGATAGTCATTCCCCGCGGGTATCGCTTCAACGGAGATCACCGCATCTCCCGCAATATCCCGCATCCACGGAAAATCCGCACCGACCTTGCGCGATGTTTCGCAGACCGATCGGACAGCCTCCGCGATATGCGCTTCCACCGCTTTTCGATCAGCAGCGGAGCGGTATTGGCACCGCACCGATATGCGGTCATCCGCTTTCTCCACGCAGATATCCCGAAGCACGACGCTCCCGCCATCAACGGTAAGGAACACACGATCCTTCTCCGAAAGCACCGCACTCCCCGCAAGCTCCTGCGCGGAAAGTGTCTGCAAAATGCGGAAATGCCGATAGATCACGGCTTTCTCGAGGATCAGATTCTCCTCCTGCATCTTCCCCACGGGCAGAATGCAGCTGCCTGCCTCCGAAGCCATGCTGTTCACCCAGCCATAGAGCGATACCGCGGGATAATTTGCGCTTTTCTCCGCGTTTTCGATGGTCTTCTCGATATCCGAGGCAGGCTCGCGGTATAGTCCCTGATATTCCAGAACATCCTTCGCCTTGCCGTCCATAATGAGGACCTTTGCCGCACTGCGGACATCCTCTGCGGAATACAGATACAGCAAAGGTTCCTCCACATCGCGCAGCTCCGAAGATACCGCGATCACCCGAAGCTGACCGAGGAAGATCCTGCGCTCTGTTCTGGTATTGAGCAGCAGAAATGCCTCCGCGATGCTCCCTGCCTCTGCCGAGATCACGCTGCCTTCCTCTGACCCTGCGATATATGCGGAGACGGAATATCCCCTCTCCCCGCGGTCGATCGCAAGCGCCTTGACGACCGCGCTGTCCTCGAGCTCCTGCGCCCGTGCGGAACACCCCGTCAGCAAAACTGCCGATAATATGATGAGGATCAGCCGCTTCATATCAGTACCCCGTCTTTCTGAGCATGGATCGGATATCCATCCGCAGGACGCTATCCTTCAATCCCGAGATGCGCAGCGGAGAGAGCGGCAGCATGAACGGGCATCCGTAAGACGAGATCGAGCAGAGGTATACAAAAAGCAGGAACAGCCCCGCGAACACACCGTATGCCCCGAAAAATGTACCCATCAGCAGCAGACCCAGCCGCAGGATCGCCGAAGAATCCGCAAGCGGAGAGACGACTGCGGACGAGATAAACGTCAGCGCACCGATCACAACCGACGGCGCACCGATGAGGTTGATGCCGACGGCTGCCTCGCCGATGATCAGCACGCCCACGATGCCCACTGTTCCGCCGACCGCCTCGGGCAGGCGCAGGATGGCTTCGCGCAGAAGCTCGTATAATATCAGGATGAGGAACAGCTCCGCACCGATGGGCAGCGGGACTCCTTCGCTCGCGACGATCAGCGTGGAGAGCAGC
>JAZRGP010000404.1:0-4751 GCA_045644225.1 Christensenellaceae bacterium
GGGAACATACACACTTTCGCCCAGCATGACCTTTGACGATATCGTGGACGTGATCAAGCGCCCGAACGAGATGGCGGCGGTCGTGCGTATCACGCTGCGTGAAGGCATGACCATCGAGCAGATGGCAGACAGCATCATCGATCAGGGCGTGCTGATGAACAAGACGGAGTTCCTCGAGATCGCGAAAACGGGCAAGGGCTTTGAAGAAAACGAATTTATCGCTGCAGTCCTTGATTCGGAAAACGTCGACAAGAGACTCTACGTTATGGAAGGTTATCTCTTCCCCGATACCTATGATTTCTATACGGATGCAACGGCTGAGACGGTCGTCGACAAGCTGCTGACGCAGTTCGGCAAGGTCTTCGATGAATCCTATCAGAAACTCGCGGAAGAACGCGGCATGACGGCAGACGAGGCTGTAGCGCTTGCATCCATGATCGAAAAGGAAGCGCGCACGGACGACTTTACCAAGGTTTCTGCGGTATTCCACAACAGACTCGCGAAGAACGATCTCCTCGGCTCGGACGTAACGGTACAGTATGCGATCAAATCCGACTCTCTGATCCTGACGGAAGAGCAGCTCGACGTCGATTCGCTCTATAATACGCGCCGTTACCCCGGTCTGCCGCTCGGTCCGATCTGCAACAGCAGCCGCGCGGCACTGAAGGCAGCACTTGAACCCGATGCGGAGATGATGAAGGATGGCTACTATTACTTCATCCTCGGCGATCCCGCGACGGGTGAGATCGTTTATACAAAGACACTGGAAGAACACAACAAGGCAGTAGCGGAATACAGACCGCTCTGGGAAGCATACGAAAACGGGAAAAAAGATGATGAATAAAGTTGAATTGCTTGCACCTGCAGGGAATATGGAGTGCCTCAAGACTGCGCTGTATTTCGGCGCAGATGCGGTATATCTCGCAGGTAAAAAATACGGACTGAGAGCTTTTGCGGACAACTTCTCCATGGAAGAGATCGCAGAAGCGGTGAAAATGGCGCACGAGCTCGGTAAGAAGATCTATGTTACGGTCAATGCGCTCTTCAGACCCTTCGAACTCGACGGTCTCGAAGAATACATCACGGAGCTCAAGGAAGCGCAGGTCGATGCGGTGATCGTATCCGACCCCGGTGTTATCGTGATCGCGAGAAAGGTCGGCATCGAGGTACATCTCTCCACGCAGGCGAGCACGATGAACCATATGACCGCTGCGTTCTGGCATGAGCAGGGCGTTAAACGCGTTGTTATGGCTCGTGAAGCATCTCTCCAGGATATCGAATTTATTCGCAATAATACGCCTGAGACTATGGAGATCGAGGCTTTTGTTCACGGTGCGATGTGCATCGCATATTCGGGCAGATGTCTGCTTTCTTCCATTTTCACGGGCAGAAGCGGCAATAAGGGTGCTTGTGCGCAGCCCTGCCGCTGGGAATATACCATCAAGGAAGCAGGTTATCCCGATGATGAACTGCCGATCATGGAAGACGAACGCGGAACATATGTCCTCAATTCCAAGGACCTCATGATGATCGAGCATATCCCCGAATTGATCAGGGCAGGCGTCATCTCCTTCAAGCTCGAAGGCAGAATGAAATCCGCTTATTATGTTGCATCTGTCGTCAATGCATACAGACGTGCGATCGATCAGTATTATGCGGACCCCGAAAGCTATCAGACCGACCCCGAACTTGCGGAAGAACTCCGTCTTTCGGGTTCCAGAAAGTTCACGACGGGCTTCTATTACGGTAATCCCCGCGGAGCAGGTCAGGATATCGTCAAGGGACTCAACCATCGCAGCAGAGTATTCTGCGGTATCGTAAACGGCGGCAGAAACGAAGAAGGTCTCCTGCATATCGAGCAGAGAAACAGATTCTTCGTCGGTGAAGAGCTGATCGTGCTTTCTCCGAAATACGGTTTTCAGCGCTTTACCGTTGCGGATATCATCAATATGGACGGGGAAAGACAGGATGCGGCGCCGCATCCGCAGCAGCAGCTCTGGATCAGCTGTCCGCTCGATCTTCAGCCCGGTGATATCCTGCGCGTAGAAAGATAACGATGAAGATATTATTTGAAGATAACGCGATCGTCGTATGCATCAAACCCGTCGGAATGCTCTCGCAGGAGAGTGCGGAAGGCGGGGAGAGCATCATCTCTTTGCTGAAGCAGGAATGCGGCAGCGAGATCTATCCCGTGCATCGTCTGGACAGAGCAGTCGGCGGGCTGATGGTTTTTGCGAAGACTGCAAAAGCCGCTGCGGAGCTTTCCAGGCAAGTGCAGGAAAGGATCATGCAGAAGGAGTATCTCGCGGTCGTCCATGGCATCATGGAGCAGCCGCAGGCCGTTCTGGAAGATATCCTCTTCAAGGATTCCTCTAAAAACAAAAGCTTTGTTGTAAAGACGATGCGAAAAGGTGCGAAAAAGGCATCTCTCGAATACCGTTTGCTCGGAACTGCGGAAGAAACTTCGCTCGTTCATGTGCTTCTGCATACTGGCAGGACACATCAGATTCGCGTACAGTTTGCTTCGCGCAAGCATCCGCTGCTGGGCGACGGAAAATACGGCGGCAGGGATCATGTGAAGGCGCCTGCGCTCTGGTCTGCGGGGCTGAGATTCCTGCATCCGATGAGCAAAAAGGAACTTTATTTCCGGGAAATCCCCGAAAAAGCTTTTCCGTGGGATCGTTTTCCGCTGAATGGTTATTATAAGGATCATGCGATGAATGTATCTGTCCGCGCGGCAAAGGTCGGCGATGAAACGCAGATCGCTGAGATCTACGAAAAGATCCACACCGAAGAGGAGCAGGGCAGGGCATCGATCGGCTGGGAAAGAGGCGTCTATCCCACGATCGAGACGGCGAAGCTCGGCATCGGCAGCGGAGATATGTTCGTTGCGGAAAATGAGAGCGGATGGATCGTTGCCGCGGCAAGACTCAATCATGAGCAGTGTCCGCAGTATGCGGAGGCGCAATGGGAATATCCTGCGGAAGATCGGGAAGTCCTCGTTATGCATACGCTCGTCGTGGATCCTGAGGTGCAGGGTAATTCCGTCGGCAGAAAGATGCTCGAGTATTATGAAAGCTATTCTGAGAGCCTCGGATGCAGATATCTCCGCATCGATACGAACGAACGCAATAAGATCGCACGTGCGTTTTATGCGAAGTGCGGCTATAAAGAGGTCGGTATCGTCCTCGGTGAATTCAACGGAATGCCCGATATTCCGCTTGTATGCATGGAAAAGAAGATCTGAACATAATAAAACACCCTTGCAGAAACTGATCTGCGAGGGTGTTTTTTTGCTTAAAACAGATTTGCGATGTTATCGAAGAATCCGTCGTTATCGGGTTCGGGCTCAGGCTCGGGGAGATTATCGACCTCGGTCTGTGCGGTATCCAGCATATTTTCGAGATGAGCAGTGGAAGCCTCGATATCTGCACGAAGAGATGTATCGGAATCCAGCAGCTTCTTGAGCGCGTTGGCGAGCTTCTTCAACGTGGAGCGTGTGGAAGACGAGAGAACATCTTCATAAGCGGAGATGAATGTATGATAGTCGGTCATGATCTGCTGCGCATTCATGATCGCATCGCCGCGGAGCGCCTGTTCCTCAGCCCATTCCGCAGTATGCAGCATGCATGTCACCTGTTCGCCTTCGACAGTCTGCGTATAGAGATTCGGGAAGATCTCAAGGAGTTCTTCTTCCGTCGGAAGCAGGAAGTAATCGGATTCCTCGGGCAGGGTAACGACGCTGCCTTCAACTGTGAGTTCGAGCGGGCAGAACGCGCCTGCGGGCTGAGTGCTTTCCGAGCAGATCATCTGCACTGTATGCCATGTGCATTCTTCAAGCTCAGCGGACTTGGGCATCAGTTCGCTGAAAGGCTCGTGACCGCTTGTATCTGCCTTGCAGGCATCTGTAGCGAGCATGCCGGATGCGCTGCAGAGGGAGCGGCTGACGACGTCATAATCGGATGCATCGCCGCTGAGGATCGCTTTGTCTTCTTTGCCTTCAAGGATCTTGCTCATGTAATCCTGCCAGAGCGGAGCAGCGCCTGAGCCGCCGCTTGTCTTTTTAAAGGACTTGAAGTTATCGTGACCCGTCCAGACGCAGCTGGTATAATAGCCCGTCATGCCTGCGAAGACGACGCCCTTGTTATCGGCATTTGTACCTGTTTTGCCTGCGACGGTGATGCCTTTGATGCGTGCGTTTGTGCCTGTGCCGCCTTTTACTGCATCGGTCAGCGCAGAAACGAGCATATATGCAGTAGAGCGTTCATAGACGCGGTAGGAATCCTGAACATCCTTTGCGGTAAGCAGTGTTTTGCCGTCTGCATCGGTGATCTTTGTGAACGCGACGGGTTCGTTATAGACACCGCCGTTTGCGATCGCGGCATAAGCGGATGTGAGGTCCAGCATGGAGATGCCGCTGGAGCCGAGCGCAAGACCGACATAGTCTTTATGGAGAGAACTTTCGTTCTTGTCGGTGACGAAACGCTTTAAGTATTCCATGGATGCGTCGGTTCCGAGATGGTATGCAAGCGTACGCACGGCAACGATGTTGAGCGAGGATTTGATACCGTTTCGGATGCTGACGGGACCGTATTTTTTGCCGAAGCTGGATTTTGTACCGTGGGAGGTCGTGGGGTAGCCTTTGCCTTCCTTCCAGCCCTCGATCGGCACCTTGATGTTCTCGATGATCGTACCGAGACCTGCGCCGTAATCCATTGCGGGACCATATACAGCAATGGGCTTGACGGAGG
>JAZRGP010000405.1:0-6545 GCA_045644225.1 Christensenellaceae bacterium
GGTCACGACGACTGCGATGCCCATTGCCGCGGGGACTGCCTTCAGGATCAGATCGACGAGATAGTTTGCTCCGCGATGACTCTCGGCAGGCTTGCGGGATGTGTTGAGAAGTTCTTCAACGGATGTTCCGAGGATCTCTGCGAGCTTGGGAAGTGTATTGATATCGGGGCAGGAAAGATCGCGTTCCCATTTCGAGATCGCTTTATCGGTGAGGCCGAGCTGATCGGCGAGTTCTTTTTGCGTCATGCCTTTTTCTTTGCGGAGAGAGCTGATGATCTCTCCCATTGTCCTGTTTGCCATGGGTAAGCTCCTTTAATGTTCTTGGATCCAGTATAACGGATGCGGTCTTTTTCGTAAACCGAAGCACGGTAGAGTTTACGGAACCGACGGTTTACTGTAAAAAAAGCCCCATTCAAGGGGCTTATCGGCGGGGATTAAACTTCGGGGAGATATTTGTCCTCGGAAATATCGAGACGGGAGAAGCTCTTTGTCAGGTTTTCCTGATTGGGTGTGGGCGATGCGAAATATGCCCATCCGTCGGATGTCCTGCCGTAAGAGCAGTTCTGCGGGAGAGTATGGTCGACTGCGATGAGATCGATGAGACCGACGCTGTCCATAGAGAGCGCAAGCACTGTTTCGTCACTGCCGAGGGAGAAGTCCGCATGGAGCTCATCCGAGGAAGCCTTGCCCGAGAGGAATACGATGCGGCATTCATCGGGAGCGAGCGTGACCGCGGGGAAGTGCCACTTGCCGAGGTTGTCCGTGGTGTCCGAGAGACCGTATGCGGAAAGATCGAGCGGAGCGTCGCTGACGTTCTTGACCTCGACCCACTTGCCGTGCTCACCGTCGCGGTCCATTGCGGTATTGAGGTTATCCGTCTGATATTCGTTGATGACGAGTGTATCCGAAGTGAGCTTTGCGGAGAGTTCGCTGAAATCCGCAGTTGCGGAGGAGACAGCGGAGTTTTCCGCAGCGGGAGTCGCTGCAGCGAAATAGCGGTAGCTGCCGTCTGCATCGATGCCGTAGGAAATATCCTTGCCGAGAGCGGGGATATCTAATGCGATCAGCTCTGTTGCGCCGCTGTAAAGACCGAGGTGATCGCCATCAGAGCTCAGGCGGAAGCTTGCGTGGGCATAGCCGTCTTCGGTTTCTTTGCCGTCACAAAGGATGATGATATATTCTCCTGCGTCGAGATTGACGCCCGGAAGCGGGTATTTGCCGGGTTCCTTGGGATCATCGCTGAGGGAGAGCCCCGAAAGGCTGACGGAAGCCTTCGAGCCGTTGTAGAGCTCGATCCAGTCGGGAGCAGAGCCATCGGGCGCGATGAAGGAGCTGCGCGAGGATGTCACGACCTCGCTGATGACGAGGGTATCTGCGGAGATCGTCGGAGCGGCTTCTTCGGCGGGAGTTTCCTCAATGGGTTTTGCGAAGAATATGTTTCTACCGAGGATGAGGATCACCGCCATGACGATGATGATCATCACGATGACGATCAGGTTGATTGCTTTTTTGGTCATATCCGAACTCCTGTGAGTGTTTTTTTAGATCGGTGCGGCGGAATGGCTCCGCGCAATACAGAACCATTGTATCACAAGGAGGATCGCTTTTCAACTTGAGCGGTGATTGCAACGCGCTGAAAATATGATATAATTATTATGATATTGTAAATATTTTGGGAAATGGTTTCAAATTATGGTGGTTTTAAGCGCATCGGGCGTTTGCAAAAGTTACGGAATAACAGATATATTGAAAGACGTATCCTTCAGCGTGGAGGAAGGCGATAAGGTCGGTATTCTCGGCGTCAACGGCGCAGGCAAGACGACTCTTTTTCGGCTGATCACGGGTCAGGAGCAGCCTGATGCGGGCGAGATCTATATCTCCCGCCAGACGGGTCTTGCGTATATGCAGCAGCATGCGGACTATACCTCGGAGAAGACCGCTGAGGAAGAGGTGCTGAGTGTGTTTGCGGACCTCATCGAGGAGGAGCAGCGCCTCAAGGAGCTGGAGATCCAGCTCGCGGCAGACCCTTCCGAAGAGAACATCCTGCGCTTCAACAACACGCAGGAACGCTTCATCGAGCGCGGAGGCATGACCTTCCGCGGGAGAACGCGCTCTGCGCTGATCGGGCTCGGCTTTACGGAAGAGGAGATCCATCTTCCGCTGAATGCCATCAGCGGCGGACAGAGAACACGCGCGCTGATCGCGAAGCTTCTGCTGGGTGAAGCGAAAGTTTTGCTGCTGGACGAACCGACCAACCATCTCGACGTTAAGGCGATCGCGTGGATGGAAGATTTTCTCTCTTCCTATAAGGGAACTGTGCTTGTCATTTCGCATGACCGATTCTTCCTTGACCGCGTGACCAATAAGATATTCGAAGTAGAAAACTGTACCCTCAAGCGCTATAACGGCAACTATTCTCACTATGTCGTGCAGAAGGAGCAGGACCGCATCGCGGAGCGCAGAGCATATGAACAGAAGCGCAAGGAGGTCGAGCGCCTGCAGGGCATCATTGAGCAGCAGAAGCGCTGGAACCGTGAGAAGAACCTCGTAACGGCACGCAGCAAGCAGAAGGCTATCGACCGCATCGAGGCGGACATGGTGAAGCCTGCGGAAGACCCCGAAGAGATCAAATTCAAGTTCAAGGCGGAACACGGCGCAGGCAACGATATCCTGATCGTGGAAGGCATGGAAAAGAGCTTTGACGGTGTTTCTCTTTTGAAGGACGTCAATATGCACATCAAGCGCGGGGAACGCGTTTTCCTGCTGGGCGACAACGGCTGCGGCAAGACGACGCTGATGCGTATGATCATCGGTGAAATGGCCGCAGACTGCGGTGAAAGAGAGCTTGGCGCACGTGTCATCACGGGATATTACGACCAGGCACAGAGCGACATGGACCCGAACAAGTCCGCGCTGGATACGGTATACGATGCGCTGCCGCATATGACGCTCGGCATGGTGCGCGGTGCGCTGGCGGCATTCCTCTTCAAGGGCGACGATGTATACAAGCTCGTAGGCGATCTCTCGGGCGGTGAGAGGGCTCGTGTGGCGCTCTGCAGGCTGATGCTCTCCAAGTGCAACTTCCTGCTGCTGGACGAACCGACGAACCATCTCGATATCGCATCCAAGGAAGCGCTGGAAAACGCTCTCTCGGAATACGACGGCACGATGCTGATGATCTCGCACGACCGTTATTTCATCAACAAGCTCGCTGACCGCATCTATGCTGTGGAGAACGGCACAGTGAAGGTATATAACGGCAACTATGATTATTACCTCTCGCACAGAACAGAAGTGCAGGAGGAAGTGAAGCGCGTGGAAAAAGCGCCGAATGAATATAAAAAGCGCAAGGAGCAGGGTTCGCAGCTGAGAAAGCTGAAGACGAGAGCGACCCGTGCAGAAGCGGCGATCGCGGAGACTGAGGCACGCATCGCAGAGCTGGAAGGCATGCTCGCAGACGGAAGCCTTTCCGCAGATTATGAAAAGGTGATGGAGATCACGAACGAGCTTTCCGAGCAGAATGACAAGCTGACGGAGCTCTATGAAGAATGGGAACTTTGCTTAACGGAGATCGAGGAACAGCAATGAAACACATGAGTGAATTTTACAAAGCCATCAATTATACCCCGCGAGATGAGGAACTTTTCCTGACGGCGGTGACGCACTCTTCTTACGGCAAAAAAGAAGACAACGAGCGCATGGAGTTTCTCGGAGATGCGGTTTTGGAACTGATCAGCAGTGAGCTGATCTTCAAGAGCTTTCCTTATATGCGCGAAGGCGAGATGTCCCGACTGCGTGCAGAGCTGGTCTGCGAATCGGCGCTCAATGAATGGGCGAAGCATATCGACCTCGGGAAATATCTCATCCTCGGCAAGAGCGAAGAGATGAACCACGGCAGAGACAAGGCATCAATCCTTTCGGATGCGGTCGAGGCGATCGTTTGCGCGGTATACCTCGATGGCGGCTTTGAGGAAGCGCAGAGGCTCGTTTCCAAGATCATGGGATTCCTGCTGAAGCTGAAGCTCAAGGGTGAGCTTGTCCGCGATGCGAAGACGTCTCTGCAGGAACTTCTGCAGAAAGACGGCAGGGATGTTCCGAAATACGAGATCTACGAAACCGTCGGACCGCCTCATGATGCGACATTCCGAGCAAGGGTCATTTCCGAAAATGAGATCCTCGGTCTGGGCGAAGGACACAGCAAAAAGGCGGCAGAGCAGGAGGCTGCGAAGGCTGCGCTGAAGACACTGCGCAGCAGACAGCAGAATGCGGAGAGATGCCCGGATTTTAACAGGATCTGATCAAAGAAAGACTTGGTTATGTTTAAAAAAATTCTGATTTTTATTATTGTATTTTTTATTTTATCTATGACTGCGTGCGGAGCAGAGAAGCAGGAAGCGGCGGCTCCTGAGGAAACTCCTGCGGCAGAGCAGGCGCCTGCGCCGACACCCGAGCCCACACCTGAGCCTACTCCCGAACCGACACCCGAGCCGATCAAGCCGAATGAAGGAATTCTGCTTTATCAGAGCGGTGACCGTGAAGGCAGCATGGAGGCATGGGCGCAGATCGCAGACCGCAAGACCATCAGTGCAGGGATGCACCACAGTGTTGGTTTGCTGAGTGACGGCACGGTTGTTTCGGTCGGCTATGACGGTCACGGTCAGCGCGACCACGAGGACTGGACGGATATCATTGCGGTCGATGCAGGCTCATATCATACCGTTGGTCTGAAGGCAGACGGTACTGTTGTTGTAGGCGAACCGAAATCGGAAAAAGCAGACTTCAATCATGCGGATACGCAGGAATGGACAGATATCGTTGCGATCGGCACGGGTCATATGTTTACGCTGGGTGTAAAGGCAGACGGCACGGTCCTTTTTGCAGGAAAACACATAGAGGGTGATGAGATCGTTTCGGACTGGACGGATATTATCGCGGTCGATGGCGGCGACAATCACATTGTCGGACTCAGAGCAGACGGCACGGTCGTCGCAGGAGGAAATAACTCCAATAACCAGTGCGAGGTTTCGGACTGGACAGATATCGTCGCGATCTCTGCAGGAAACAGCTACACCGTCGGTTTAAAGGCGGACGGCACGGTCGTCGGTACGCAGTATCCCGAGGATTACAACTTTAATTTCGATCAGTGCGATTTTTCGGACTGGACGGATATCGTTGCGGTCAGCGCGCGTTTTACGAATACGATCGGTCTGAGGGCAGACGGTACGGTCGTTTCCACGACTTACGATGGTGACAGTAAGTATTATACGGACTGTGGTACAGCGGATGTGACCGACTGGAAGGATATCATCGCGATCACCGCAGGAAGTTACCATACGATGGGGCTGAAAGCGGATGGCACGGTGGTCTCTACGGAGATAATCAACAAGGATGGCGCCGATTATGAGCAGGATGAGGTATCCTCCTGGAGCGGCATCATGCTTCCAACGGAATAAAATGCAAACAAAAAAAGGAGTCGGACGACTCCTTTTTTATTGTTGTTATTTCCAGCTCTTTCTGAAGATATCGAGGACTTCTTCATAACCGATGGGGTAGTAGGAGCGCATGATGCCGCCTGTTTCCACGACGTCCTTTGCCATTGCCTCGAGCTTGGTGTCTTCGTGAACACCGAGTTCATAGAGCGTCAGCGGCATATCGAGAGAGACGAAGAAATCCTTCGTTGCTTCGATCGCCTTTTCTGCGATCTCATAAGCTGGCAGGGAAGCATCGATACCGAAGACGTTTACGCCGTATTCCACGAATTTTCCTACCGTTGCGTCGCAGAGGATCTTGCGCATCCAGTGCGGTGTGATGACCGCGAGGCCTGCGCCGTGCGGAATGTCGTAATATGCGGAAGCGACGTGCTCGATCGCGTGGCAGGGCATCCAGAGATGTGTTTCCTTGCCGCACTTGATAAGACCGTTGATGCCGAGCGTAGACGTCCACATCAGGTTGGAACGGGCTTCGTAGTTTTCGGGTTCGTCGATGGCGAGTCTGCCGTATTTGAGGACGGTCTTCATGAGACCTTCGCAGATCTTGTCCGATGCGAAAGCGCCTGCATTGCGGTTGAAGTATACTTCCTGAACATGCGAGAAGATATCAGCCGTTCCCGAACCCGTCTGGAACTTGGATACGGAATAGGTATATACGGGATCCATGATCGCGACTGCGGGACGCAGACATGCGTGATAGAGCGGTTTTTTCAGCGGGATCGCGAGGTTGGAGATAACGCCGATCTCGTCCATCTCAGAGCCCGTTGCGGAAAGCGTGGGGATGGCGATGATGGGCGGTACGTTTGCGGGATCGATGAGCGCGGGGTTCATGACGACGTCCCATGCTTCGTTTTCGTTATGAGCGCCTGCAGCGATGGCTTTTGCACAGTCCATGGCGCTGCCGCCGCCTGCAGCGATGATGAGGTCGATGCCGTTTTCGCGGAGGGTTGCGATGCCTGCGCGGACGGATTCGATGCGCGGATTGGGCTCGACGCCGCTGAGTTCATACACGGGAATCTCTGCATCCTTGAGGAGCGAGATGACGGAATCGTAGAG
>JAZRGP010000406.1:0-1840 GCA_045644225.1 Christensenellaceae bacterium
GATGTTCTTGAGGACTTCAATATTGCCCGCAGAACATATCGCCATATCGAGAGAGTATTCCTTGCGGATGGCGATGCGCTTGTTCGCAAGACGGATGAACTGCTGAAGATCCTGGATCATATCCGCGTGACGATCCCCGAATGCACCCTCGTAACGTCCTATGCATCCCCGCAGAGCATCCTCAAAACAAAGACACACGACGAGCTCGTCCGCCTGCATGCGGCAGGTCTCGAGATGGTATACGTCGGTCTCGAGAGCGGCAGCGACAAGGTGCTCGGCATGATGGGCAAGGGTGTTACGCCTGCGCAGATCGTGGAAGCCTGCCAGAAGGTCAAGGCAGCAGGCATCAAGGTCTCTGTAACGGCGATCTCGGGTCTTGGCGGCAGAGCAATGCTGGAGGAACACGCGATTAAGACCGCGGAGGCATTCTCGCAGATGAAGCCCGAATACATCGGTCTGCTGACGCTCATGGTCTGCCATGATACTCCTCTTGAAGACTGGGTGCGCACGGGCGAATTCCAGCTTCTGCAGCCTTTCGAGGTCATGCAGGAGACCAAGCTCTTCCTTGAAAACATCGACAGCGAAGGCAGCGTATTCCGCATGAACCACGCTTCCAACTACCTCTCTCTCAAAGGCACGCTCAACGGCGACACACCCCGTATGCTGCGGGAAGTCGAGCAGGCGATGGATGGGACGAGAAGGATGCGGAGTGAGTATATGCGCGGACTGTAAAACTGACGATAAGCACCGCCCTTTGGGCTTTATACGAAAGATTCGTGTTGTGCGACGTGCGATGAGCACGTCTCCGCCCCGAACTTCCGATAAATCCCAAAAATCGGCACTTCTTGTCAGTTTTCGGCAGAAGTAAAAAAAGAACCCGTGATGGGTTCTTTTTTGATAAGCACTTATCTTTCGGTTTTTCGAATTGACTCGGATTGTGCGGCGTATGACGAATACGCCTTCGCACCTCGCTCCCGAGAAAACCGAAATCTAAGCACTTCTTGTCAGTTTTCGGCAGAAGTAAAAAAGAACCCGTGATGGGTTCTTTTTTGATGGGCATTCATCTTTCGGCTTTTCGAAATTATTCCTTACCTGCGTGGCCGCCGCCGTCAACGTAGATAACGTTGCCTGTCATGTAAGTGGAAGCATCGCTAGCGAGGTAGATCGCAATACCGGCAATTTCCTTGGGTTCGCCGAATCTTCCGACGGGATGCATCTTGATCCATTTATCGCCGTATGTGGGGTCCTTATCGATGCAGGCCTGCAGGAGAGGAGTCTTGAACGTGCCGGGCATGATGATGTTTACGCGAACACCCTTCTTTGCCCAGTCGAGCGCCATGGACTTTGTCATCATAACCATACCGCCCTTACTTGTGCAGTAAGCTGTGCTGGAGGGGATCGCATGGCCGCCTGCGCCGGAACCGATATTGATGATAGAGCCGCCGCCCTGCTTGATCATTTCGATCGCACAGTATTTGGAGCAAAGGAAAGCGGAGCGCAGGTTGATCGCAATGATCCTGTCGTATTCTTCATCCGGAAATTCGTCTGCAGGGCAGCGATAGGTCGTGCCGCAGTTGTTGATGAGGATATCGATCCTGCCGAAGCGTTCCAAGGTGCGCGCGACGAGGTTTTTGACGTCCTCAGCCTTGGAAACATCTGCACAGCAGTAATCGACGTCGCAGCCTGCAAGGCGTTCCTTAGCTTCTTTGAGGGGTTCTTCTCTGCGTGCTGCGAGCATTACGGATGCGCCTGCAAGGGCAAGGCCTGTAGCCATTTCTCTGCCGAGACCGCTGGAACCGCCTGTGACGATGGCAACTTTACCTGTAAGTTCAAACATATT
>JAZRGP010000407.1:0-1371 GCA_045644225.1 Christensenellaceae bacterium
TCTTCCTAAGACCGCTTGGCCTCCGACTTACTATTATCCGATGGGTTCGGGACACGACTTCTTTACGGATACCGTAAAAGAGGGCGAAGCGATCGTTAAACTCAATCCGTATCTTCGGAATCTCCCGACCGTTACCGTTAACGGCAAGACCGCGAAGTTCGTCAACGGCATCGGTTACGGCATCGATGGCTACTGCTGCGAAGAAGGCGACAGACTGCGCGCAGCAGGTGAGGAAAAGATCAACTACGCAGGCATCGCGATCAAGGGGCTGCTGTTCTTTTTCAAGAAGAGAAGCGCTGTTGTAAACGTTGACGGCAAGGAATACTCCTTTAAAAACGTATGGCTGGCACCGACCATGATCGGCAGATATTACGGCGGCGGCATGATGGTAGCGCCCGGTCAGGACAGAATGAACGAAAACAAGGAGCTGACGCTGATCCTGCTGCATACAAAGACCAAGCTCGGCGGCTTGATGGTATTCCCGGGATTGTTCAGCGGAAAGCACGTCAAGAACAAAAAAGCAACGACCGTACTTACGGGCAAAAACATCACTGTAACATTCAATGTTCCGACACCGCTGCAGATCGACGGCGAGACGGTATCGGGCGTAACGACATATACGGCGAATGCTGCAGAATAAACAAAGGAACCGATATCATAAAATGAACAGACCGAAAAGACCGCGCTTTTTCAGAGACCTCGGAGGGATCGTTTGCGCAGATGGAAAAAGAGTTATCGAAGGGATGCTCTATCGAAGCGGACATCTTTCCAAGATGCGCGACCGCGATTGTGAAAAGCTGAAGGATCAGTATAAAATCAAGCATATCGTAGATCTGCGCAGCAATTCCGAGGTAAAGGACAAGCCCGACAGGATCGGCCGAATGAACTATCACCGCTTTACACCGCTCGACGATACTTTAAATCCGTCGGTAAACAGACGAAACCGCCTGGGCATACTGAAGCGGAACATGGCAAAAGAAGGCGGTACGCTGAAGCATCTCAGCGACATCTACCGCAAGATCATCAGCCTGCCTGAGTCCATAGAAGCCTACCGCGAGCTCTTTCAGCTGCTGCTTGAGAGCAAGGGCGGCGTGCTCTGGCACTGCACGCAGGGCAAGGACCGCACGGGCATGGGCTCTGTCATGGTGCTGCTTGCGCTGGGCGCTGATAAAGAGACTGTTATGCGGGATTATATGGCATATAACAGCATGTGCCGCTTCCAGAACACCATGATCTTCATCGGCATCGTGGCCGCGAAGTTCAGCGTGCATATGGCGCGCTCGCTGGATAACCTGATGTCCGCGCGCATGGAGTATCTGAAGGCTGCCTTTGATGAAATGGAAAAATGCTACGGCGGCATAGAAGGCTACC
>JAZRGP010000408.1:0-2221 GCA_045644225.1 Christensenellaceae bacterium
AATAGGGAGGTATGCCATGTTAGAGGCGAAAAACATCCATAAATACTATGATATGCGAAAGATCGCCGTACTGCGCGACGTATCTTTTCGTGTGCCGTGCGGAAAGACCTTTTCCCTGCTGGGAACCTCGGGTTCAGGGAAATCCACGCTGATGGGCATCCTTTCGGGTGAGATCAGCCCGACGTCGGGCAGTGTGATGATCGACGGAAGGGAATATTCCGAGATCGCGGAAAGTGAACGCGGCATGATCGGCTATATGCCCGTGCGCATGCGTCTCTATCCCGAGATGACGGTCAACGAATATCTGTATCACATCCTCTCTATGAAGAACATCCGCAGAAAGCACCGTTCGGAATATGCCGTGCAGGCGCTGGAGCAGACCCGTCTGCAGGAATATGGCGGCAGGCTGATCCTGTCCATGACGATCTATGAGCGGATGCGGCTGAAGCTTGCGCAGGCGATCTGCGGAGAAACGACCTATCTGCTGCTGGATGAGCCGACGGCACTGCTGAAACCCTCCGAATCCGAAGAGATGCACGAGATCATCCGCGGGATCCTCGCGGGAGGGAAATATACGACCGTGATCTCAACGCAGCATCTGCGCGAGGCAAAGGAGCTCTCGGATAATATTCTGATCATCAACAACGGCAAGATCGCCGTCAATACTTCTGTTCAGGAGATCACCAAGGGGCAGAAGATGCTGAAGCTGAGGCTGGGGACCGACCGCAAGACCGCCGCGGAATACATCGCGGAGATGCGCCGCATGGCGGAGACGGATGTCCTTACGCACAACGGTGAAAAAGAACTGGAACTGATTTTTAAATATCCGCGGGAACAGGACCTCCGTGAGGTCGCATGGAAGAAGACTGCGGAATTCGGACTGCCCATCCTTGAGATGACGCAGCAGGATATCTCGCTTGAGGAGATCTACCTGCAGATCACGGGAGAACGCTCGTAAGAAAGGAAAAATGCAAATGATCAGCATTTTTAAAAGGGAAATCAAAGCTTATTTCCGCAGCATGACGGGGTATCTTTATCTTGCGGCGTTTTTTCTGATGAGCGGATATTTCTTCGTGATCAATAATGTGATCGGCGGAGACGGCGATATCTCGGGTGTATTCTCGGGGATCTATATCGCATCCAATTTTCTGGTGCCGCTGCTGACGATGGATACTCTGCTGACACAGCAGGGCTACGGGATCGAATATATGATCTATACTTCTCCCATTCAGCTCGTTCTGGGGAAGTTCTTTGCGATCTTTGCGCTGATCGGCATCGGTGTGTTCGGGATCGTGGTATATCATCTCCTGCTCATGCCCTTCTGCGATCAGTCGTTTAAGATGCTGATCTTTAATCAGATCAGTATGCTTCTGCTTTCTGGTGTATGCGTTTCGGTCGGGATGTTCGCTTCGTCGATCTCCTTCCGCCGTGCGCAGGCGCTTATCATGGCATATACGCTGCTGCTGATGTTCTTCCTGCTGGACCGCTCCATGGAGAGCTTTGTGAACTTCTCTCAGCTTCAGGTCATCAGCGCGTTCTCGATCTTCTCGGGATATGCGAACTTCGAGGTGGGGATATTCTCGCCGACGGATCTCATGACGATGATCGTGTTCTGCATGGTACTGTTGGGTGCCGCTGCGAGCATGGTCAGCCGCCGCAAGGAAAGGGGGATCTGAGCGATGAAAAAAGAGAAGAAGCACCGCCGCAAGATCACTCCCGGTCGCATCTATGCGATCGTTCTGGCGGTTGTTGTATTATGCTGTATTATGCTGTCGGTTCTGGAATCGCGCTACGGATGGGGATGGGATATCACCGCGGGCGATATCTATACGCTCTCGGAAGAAACTCTGGATGTTCTGGAATCCACGGAGGATCCCGTCAACATTTATACGCTTTATTCCCTCGGAAATTACAACAAAACGATCCTGACGCTGCTCGAAAAATATCAGTTTTACTGTAAAAACATCACAGTTTCCAATATCGACCCGACAGGCGACCGCCTTGCGCTCAAGGAGCTCGAAGGTGTGGATGATATCATCAACGAGGGTTCGCTGATCGTCATGGATGAACAGACGGGACGTTCCCGCGTTATCGATGCGGATGAGCTTTACCTGACTTATGACGAAGATACTTACTTCCTTGCGGAAAACCGCATCACGGATGCGATCGATTACTGCACGACGGGTGAATTCCGCAGATTGCTGATGACGGTCGGTCATCG
>JAZRGP010000409.1:0-2187 GCA_045644225.1 Christensenellaceae bacterium
CGGAAAGACTTTATTTTACGGAACGAGATGTGAATATAGAGGGGGAGCAAATTTATCGTTTTGGTGCAGTCGTCGATGATAAGTATGTGCAGATATTCGTTTTCGGTGGAACATATGAGGATGCAGAAAAGATGGTAAGTGCGATGCGCTTTGTGGACATTGAGGAGCTGAGAAGGTAATATGAAAAAACTGATTTGCCTATTGCTTATATTGATGATGTGCTTGGCGGCTGCGGGGTGCGCAGTTAGGGATCCGGGTCCGCCGTCGGGCGTGATTTTTGTTGATAACAGCGTTGAAGGATATTTTAATATGACGGATGCGCTGGAACTTTCAGAAGAGGAACTCAAGGCTTATCTTGATGCAACTCCTGATCTTTCGTCGCGGGAAGAAATCGAGAAGATAAAAGCGCTTGCGGAACGTGCGCCGTTTCCGATTTTGGAAGGATACGAATTGAGTAGCTTGTCGGTGATGCATGATGCAAAAACGGTCGCGTATTATTTAAAAAAAGAGGATCGGTTGATCATCTTTAGCTATCATATCGATCCTGAGAAGGATTCAACTGAAATTTCGGAAAAGACTAAGTTGAAAATGAGGAAGATGATCAAATATCAAGCTTCCGGTGCGATCGTATCTCGCGCGAAGTGCGTGGTTGGGGATGCGGATCTGCTCGTGACTATGAGGGGTGTGGATAAGAGAGAACTGCGCGGTCTGCTGGAAGATGTATGCTTTATAAGCATCGATGAGCTGAGGGGTTAACATGAAAAGACTGATCTGTTTATTATTCGCGGTGATGATATTGCTTGCGGGGTGCGTAGAGAAACCGAAATATGATGCAGGGGAAGCTGTAAGTGAGGTTGCGCTGCATGTGATCGACGGGGAAGAGACGGTTTGCGGCGAGGTGCAGACGCAGGGGATCTTGCAGATGTATGCGGAGTGCAAAAACTTTAAACGCAACCGCGATAATGCAGGATGCACACCGCCGAAGCCTGTGGAGATCATCATCCGCTATGAAAATGGACAAAGCATTACAATTTATCATCCGGGCACGCACAAGATCGGCATCCGCGACGCGAACGGCGATAGCTGGTTTGCGGAGAACGAGGAACTTTATGCGTATCTGACAAAACTACAGGAAGAGGAGCTTGCAAGGCAGGAAGCAGAAAGTGAAAAGCAGGCGGTGGTTGATGCTGCGGAGAATATCCTATATGGGGAGCTTCTCAGCTTTCTGCATCATTACATTGGGTATGAAGAGATCGAAAGATTGCAGGCGGAGCGAAGTGGAATGAGTGTGATCACAATCCCGCAGGGAACGGAGTTGGAATTTATGCCTGGCTGCACGATGGAGACAACGGAGGATGCGACGGTGCTCGCGCTGAAATACGCCGAAAAGTATCGTCTGATCATTCCGTGGAATTTTGAAATGAGAGTAGAGCATCCGAACGGACTCAAAAAGACAGAGAAGGGTCCGGGAAATACTGTTGTTTCGCCGAACACGATTTATACGCCGGAGGAGGATGTGACATGGCCGGTCGTGCAGGATGAGATCACGGAATATCTGAAAGTAAAAGAGCTGAAGATCCGAAAGGGATCGGAATGCAGACTGGATATCGGATTTGAAAAGGGGAAGGCATATTTCTGCAGCAAAAGCGCATCGCTCGACGAGGATGAGGTTGCTGAAGCGAGAGAGCTGAAGCAAGAGGACCTTGCGGTAACGTGGTTTGATGAAAGCACAGTTGAGGGATATCTGCCTGTGCCATCGGGAAAGGTAGTTTATAAACTATCCGAGACGGAGGATACTGCATCGATCTGGGGCGCGTTTACCTGTAAAGGGATAGAGACAGTCCCGAAAGAATGGCTGCTGCCGCTTGATTTTGATGTTTTGGAGGAAAAGCTGCCTGCAGGGGAGTATGTTTTCTCGACCTATGGTGGTGGCTGCGCAAGTCCGCCGAACTGGTGGTTGGGATTATATCAAAAAGACATGACAGACGAGGAAATGCGGGGAGATGCCCCATACTTTTTTACGGCAAAAGGATGAGTTTAATACGAACGAAAGACCTCTCCCCAAGATGTGCTGCGGAGGGGTCTTTTTTTAACCCAAAATATGGGATGGAAAAGGGTAAAATACCCCTAAATATTGGGCAAAAACAGAGTTAAAAAATTTTTTAAAAAAAGTGAAAAAAATGCTTG
>JAZRGP010000410.1:0-3008 GCA_045644225.1 Christensenellaceae bacterium
GCGGGTGATTTCCTCGGGGCCGAGCTTCGTGTCACGAGCGTCGACTTCATATTCAGAGATGTGGATGGAGGTCAGCAGGTCCTCGGCGACAACGCGCTCGGACACGATGATTGCGTCCTCGTAGTTGAAGCCTTCCCACGGCATGTAGGCAACCATGAGGTTCTGGCCGAGAGCAAGCTCGCCCAGCTCGCAGGACGGGCCGTCAGCGAGGACGTCGCCAGCCTGGACCTCATCGCCGCGGCGGACGATGGGCCTATGGTTGATGCAGCCGCTCTGGTTGGAGCGCTGGAACTTCGGGATGAGGTACTCGTCGTACTCACCGTCGTTGTTCAGGATGATGATGGTCTGACCGTCAACGTAGCCGACGACGCCGGGGTTCTGAGCAACGAGGATCTCGCCGGAGTCAACGGCGATGCGATGCTCGATGCCGGTGCCGACCAGCGGAGCGCTCGGACGCAGCAGCGGCACAGCCTGACGCTGCATGTTGGAGCCCATGAGTGCGCGGTTTGCGTCGTCGTTTTCCAGGAAGGGGATCATGCCTGTCGCAACGGAAACGAGCTGTCTCGGGGATACGTCGATCAGGTCTACACGGTCGGGAGATACTTCTACGAACTGATCTCTTTCACGGCAGAGGATTCTCTGGTTGACGAAGCGGTTGTCTTCGTCGAAGAGTTCGTTTGCCTGAGCAACGATGTACTTATCTTCTTCGTCAGCGGTCATGTAGCGGATCTCGTCTGTTGCCTGACCGTTGTTGATCACGCGGTAGGGAGATTCGATAAAGCCGTACTGGTTGACTCTCGCATATGTGGAGAGAGAACCGATCAGACCGATGTTCGGACCTTCAGGAGTTTCGATGGGGCACATTCTGCCGTAGTGGGAGTGATGTACGTCTCGAACTTCGAAGGAAGCGCGTTCTCTGTTGAGACCGCCCGGGCCGAGTGCGGAGAGACGGCGCTTGTGCGTCAGCTCTGCAAGCGGGTTGGTCTGGTCCATGAACTGGGAGAGCTGAGAGGAACCGAAGAATTCCTTGATCGCCGCAGTTACGGGACGGATGTTGATGAGGTTGGAGGGCGTTGCCATATCCATATCCTGGATGGACATACGCTCGCGGACGACTCTTTCCAGTCTGGAGAGACCGACTCTCATCTGGTTCTGCAGAAGTTCACCGACGGAGCGGATACGTCTGTTGCCGAGATGGTCGATGTCATCCGTATGACCGAGGCCGTAGCCGAGGCCCAGCAGGTAGCTGACAGCCGCGAACATGTCGGCTTCGATGATGTGCTTGGGGATGAGGCGCTGAGTATTTGCCTTGAGGAGTTCCTTCAGCTCTTCTTCATCACCTTCGAAGCCCTCGAGGAGCTCCTTCAGCACGGGATAGTAAACGAGTTCGTTAAGGTTAGCTTCTTCGGGAGCGAAGGGCAGGAAACCTGCAGCATCAACAAACTGGTTGCCGATGACCTTGTGCGTTTCTTCGCCGAATGCGAGTGTAACGCCGAGGATACCTGCGTGCTGGATCTGTTCAGCAACTTCTTCGGAGATCGTTTCGCCCTGCATTACGAGAACTTCGCCTGTTTCGGGATCGAATACGTTCTCTGCAGCGACCTGACCTGCGATTCTCTTCGCAAGGGAGAGCTTCTTATTAAACTTATATCTGCCTACGCGCGCAAGGTCGTATCTCTTCGGATCGAAGAAGAGAGCTTCGATGAGCATGCGTGCGCTTTCCGCTGTCGGCGGTTCGCCCGGACGAAGGCGTTTATAGATCTCGATGAGGCCCTTGCTCTGGTCGTCAGCAGTATCCTTCTTGAATGTTGCTTCGAAGAGGGGATTTTCGCCGAAGTATTCGATGATCTCTTCGTTGCTGCCGAGGCCCATTGCGCGCAGCAAAACAGTAGCGGGAAGCTTACGCGTACGGTCTACGCGTACCCACATACAATCGTTGGAATCTGTTTCGAATTCCAGCCACGCACCTCTGTTGGGGATCAGTGTGGACATGAACAGGTCCTTACCTGTCTTATCCTTTTCCGTTGCATAATAAGCACCCGGGGAGCGCACCAACTGGCTGACGATAACACGTTCAGCACCGTTGATGATGAATGTACCCTTGTCTGTCATCAGCGGGATATCGCCCATGAAGACTTCCTGTACCTTAACCTCACCGGTTTCCTTGTTGTTCAGCCGCACCACCATTTTCAGGGGGGCTGCATAGTTCACATCTCTTTCCTTGCATTCTTCAACCTCATACTTGGGCTTGTCGGAGATATAATAATCCACGAACTCAAGAACGAGATTCTCAGAATAGTCCATGATCGGAGAGATATCTTCGAGAACCTCTCTCAATCCCGTGGTGAGAAACTGCTTGTAAGATTCCGTCTGGATTCCGATCAGATCCGGAACGTCGAGGACATCGCGAATCTGGGAGAAGCTTTTTCTCATTGTCTTGCCGGCTGTGACATCATGCACCATACTTTGACCAACTCCTATTTATGTAAACTATTTCCTACAAAATGTCTGTCATATATCATTGCATCATATTGTTAACGGATATGATGTAATGATATACATTTTTTCATTTTGCAAAGCCTTAAAACCCGTTTTTCGCAAAAAATCGCATAGAAAAGACGAGCTAATGCAATTTACTATGTTATCATCGGTTTTCAATAATGTCAATAGATATTTGATAAATTTGTCAGCAAAAAGTAATCTTTTTTTCATATTTGAATACACAGCCTCACTCACAGGCAAAATACGTCCCTTTTGCGAAAAAGACAAGAAAAGCCGCGCCAATAAAAAAGAGATACCGCTCATCACCGTATCCCTTAAAATAAGTTGTCGTCTTCGATATGTTCCATGATATCTTCAACATTGCAATGAAGAATATTGCAGAGTCTGTCGATCGTATTGGTTTCTACGTTACCGTTCTTTTTCAGTCGGTTGATCTGTGAACGATTCACATTATCATGCGTATAAATATCATATTGCCTGATCCCTTTTTCTTTCATTGTCTTCCA
>JAZRGP010000411.1:0-3191 GCA_045644225.1 Christensenellaceae bacterium
CATCAAGTTCATCGCATGCATCCTTGCAGGCGCTCTCTGCGGTGTATACGGTGTAGCATTCGCTATGAAGCAGATGTCCACAAACCTCACACAGGGAAGTCGGAGGCCAAGCGGTCTTAGGAAGACAACAGGTCAATCCAACTCCTTGGCTCACAGAACGACATGGCTACGACCCGACTTCATCAAGTTCATCGCATGCATCCTTGCAGGCGCTCTCTGCGGTGTATACGGTGTAGCATTCGCTATGAAGCAGATGTCCACAAACCTCACACAGGGTGCCGGCGGTGAATTCCGTGCGATCACATGCTGTGCGATCGGCGGTATCCAGGCAGGCGCAGGCTCTGTATGGAGCGTATTCGCAGGTGTTCTGCTGTTCCACTTCGTAAATGCAGCTCTTCAGTCTATGGGTGCTGACAACAACGTTCAGCTTGCTATGGTAGGCGTACTTCTCCTCCTCGCAGTTCTGCTTAACGTATTCCGTCAGAGCTACATGAAGAAGAAAACTATCTAAGGGACGGTGAAAATAATGGAAAAGAAAATCAAAAAAGAATCCGTATTTTCTAAGATCTTTGGTTCCGATGAAATGGGCGTTATCATCCCGCTCGTTGTGATCATTGTTCTTACAACAATCGTTAATAAAGACTTCCTGACAACAACCAACTTCCTTGGTATGTATCAGACGATTCCCTTCATCGTTATCATCGCTCTCGGCGCGGCTTTCCCGCTGATGACAGGTAACGTAGATATTTCCACGGGTCGTGTTGCAGGTCTTGGCGGTATCGTCACAGCTCTCCTTGCTTCTCAGCATGGTCTGCACTGGGCTCTCTGTATCGTTATCTCTCTGCTCATCTGCGCAGTGATCGGTATCATCAACGGTCTCCTGATCGTTAAGCTCAACATCCCCGACTTTATCGCAACAATGGCTACACTCAACATCTGCGGCGCTATGCGTTACATCATCCTCCCGAAGGGTATTGTAGACATCCCGCTTGCTGAGCTCCCCAACTTCAAGATCGCTAGAGTCGGCGGCACATGGACATTCCTTGGCCTCCAGATCCAGTTCTGGGTAATGCTCGTTCTCCTCGTTATTGGCTTCATCATCCTCAAGAAGACAATGTGGGGCAGAAGAATGCTCGCAGTTGGTGACAACCGTGAAGTTGCTGCTATGGCAGGTATCAACGTTCAGTCCATGAGACTGCAGGCTTACCTCATCTCCGCTGTTGTTGCAGGTTTCTGCGGTATCGTTACAACAGTTGCTTACCAGATCGGTTATCCTGCTATCGGTGACGGCTGGGAATTCAGAGCAATCGCAGGCTGCGTAGTCGGCGGCGTATCTCTCTCCGGTGGTAAGGCTTCCGCACTCGGTATCTTCCTCGGCGTATCCCTCGTTTGGATCGCACAGAGTGCTCTTATCTTCATCGGTCTCCCCACGATCCTCAACGCTGCAGTTCAGGGTGTCGTAATGGCAGCTGCAGTTATGTATGAAACTCTTCGTGAAAGAAGAAAGATCAAAGCTTAATATCACACTTAACAAATTCTACAAATATCAAATTCTTCCCATAAGAACGGGGCCCATCGCGGCTCCGTTTTTATTTGCAAAAAGAATTGTAAAAAGATGATTTCTAAATTATAATAAAAGGGCGAAAGCATTTTTGAGATCATAATTTAAGGAGAATATAGAATGGTTAATATCAAGATCAAAAACGACGGCGTAATCAAGGTCCAGCTCGACGAAAAGGCTGCTCCCATCACAGTAAAGAACTTTACAGAACTTGTTAACAAGGGTTTTTACGATGGTCTTATCTTCCATAGAGTTATCGAAGGCTTCATGATCCAGGGCGGCTGCCCCGATGGTATCGGTACAGGCGGGAGCGGCAAGAATATCGTCGGCGAATTCGCTTCCAACGGCTTCAAAAACCCCATCAAGCACGAACGCGGCGTTATTTCCATGGCACGCGCTATGAACCCCAACTCCGCAAGCTCTCAGTTCTTTATCATGCACGACGACGCATTCTACCTCGGCGGTCAGTATGCTGCGTTCGGCAAGGTAACGGAAGGCATGGACATTGTTGACCGCATTGCGACAGCTCCGACAAATGCTGCGGACAGACCGCTTGATACAGTTGTTATGGAAAAGGTCTGGATCGACGAAGAATAAGTGATTTTAAGCGGGGAGAGGCTTACTCTCTCCGTTTTTATATTGATTTTTTCATGAAAAAAAATTATAATTTATATGTTGAGAAATTTAAGGAGGTAAATGTATGAGAATCAGAATCGGTTCCGACAGTACATGCGACCTTTCCCCGGAGCTTTTTGAAAAGTACAACGTTGCGCGTTTGCCGCTGACGGTAACGCTCGGTGATTTCTCCGGCAAGGACGGTGTGGATGTTACTCCCGATGCGATCTATGCTTACGTTGCTGAGAAGGGTGTTCTGCCCTCTACTTCTGCGCTGAATGTTGCGGAATACAGCGAGTTCTTTACGGAGCTGCTGAAGGACGCAGATGCACTGATCTATGTCACGATCGGCTCGGGCTTCTCCAGCTGCTATCAGAATGCCTGCATCGCTGCGCAGGATTTTGAGAACGTATTCGTAATCGACTCCCAGAACCTTTCCACAGGTCAGGGTCATGTCGTTCTCGAGGCAGTTAAGGGCGCTGAAAAGTGCGAAACGATGGAAGACGTCGCGAAGCTCGCAGAAGACCTGAGAGAGCTGACAACGCGCGTAGAAGCAAGCTTTGTTCTGGATAAGCTTGATTATATGCACAAGGGCGGAAGATGCTCCGTTGTTACGCTGATGGGTGCTTCTCTCATGAACATCAAGCCCTGCATCGAAGTCAAGGACGGCAAGATGGGCGTTGCGAAGAAATATCGCGGCAACTTGCAGAAGTGCATGAAGAAGTATGTCGAAGATCGTCTTAAGGATCGTGATGACATCATCAAGGAACGTCTGTTCATTACGGATTCCGGCGTCAGCGCAGAGATTCGTGAAATGGTCTGCAATGTAGTTAAGGAATGTGCGGATTTTGAAGAGACTTATATCACGCGTGCGGGCTGCACAGTATCCAGCCACTGCGGCGATAATACCCTCGGTGTACTCTTCATCCGTAAATAATCGGTATTATTGTTTTATTTTAAAAAAGATCCTCTGTTTTTTCGGAAACGGAGGACCTTTTTTGCATGTTGGTTTTAT
>JAZRGP010000412.1:0-8681 GCA_045644225.1 Christensenellaceae bacterium
ATCGCGGGTATTTTCGATATCACGGGTCTTGTATATTATCTCTCGGTTGCTGTGTTCTTTAACCTGCTGACGGTTCAGAGCATCGAGAAGAGAAGATGGAGCTAAGGAGGTGCGGAACATGAAAAAGACAAATAATGCGGAAAACCGCAGAAAACTCCGCCTCGGCGGCTACAGTGTCGCGCTTGTGGGCATCGTCCTTGCGCTGATCATCGCGGTCAACCTGATCGTCGGTGCGCTTCCGACAAAGTATACGCGCATCGATGCTTCCGAGCTGCAGCTCTATACGCTCTCGGATGAAACGGTAAGCTACTTAAAGGGCATCGATCAGGATGTTACGATGTATCTCGTAACGCAGAACGGTGCGGAAAACAACGATGTTTACGAGATCCTCAGCAAATACGCCGCGGAAAACGACCGCCTGCGTATCGTCATCAAGGATCCCTCTCTCTATCCTCAGTTTGCGGAGAAATACACCTCTGCAGAACTTTCGGAAAACAGCGTGATCGTGGAATCCGGCGACAAGTTCAAGGTCGTGGATTCCAGAGAAATGTTCGTGCTGGACTATAATGCGTATTATTCCACAGGCCAGCAGAGCTATACATACGAAGGCGAAGGCCGCATCACTGCGGCAGTCAGCTATGTTACGAGCAATGCCCTGCCCGGCCTCTATCTGCTGACGGGTCACGGCGAAGCTGCTGTTTCCGAGAATATCATGACTTCTCTTGAAAACAAGAACTACGTCATTACCGAAGACCTCTCTCTGCTCACGGCAGGCGAAGTCCCTGCGGAATGCGACATGCTGATGATCAATCTTCCCACGCAGGATATCTCCGATAAAGAAGCGGATATGATCCTCGATTATATGGAAGAAGGCGGTCACCTCATGCTCATCACATCCCCGAGCGATACCGAAATGCCCAACCTGATGCGCGTTGCGGAAAGCTACGGTCTTGCGATGCAGAGCGGTGTCGTTATGGACAATGACCCCGACCACTTTGTTGAAAACTATGTAACGCTCATTCCCGATAAGCTCAGCCATGAGATCACATCCGAGCAGATCGAGAAGAAGACGGTAACATTCATGCCCTTTGCACATGGCATCAGCATCATGGATCAGTACCGCAGCACGGTCACAGTATCGGGTCTGCTGGAAACTTCCGCAGATGCATACCTGAAGACGAATATCGAGGGCTTAAAGGCGATCGAAGAAAAGAAAGAACGAGACATCGATGGTCCCTTCCTGCTCGGCGCCGCTGCAGAGGAAATCTATAACGGCACGGAAACACGCATGGTATGGTATTCCTCGGGAATGATGGAATATTACGATGCGCTCACGGGCGGTGCGAATACCGACCTTATCCTCAGATCCTTCGACTGGATGTTCGGAGAAACGGCAGTTGGCGTTAACGTCCCCGCGAAGAGCATGGACAGAAGCACCATGGTCACGACCGCATCTCAGACGCTGATCTGGATCCTGCTGATGGTCATCATCCTGCCTATCGGATGTCTCGTATTCGGTTTTGTATACTGGATCAGAAGGAGAAAGCGCTGATGAAGAAACAGACAAAAACGCTGATCATACTGCTGGCGGTGCTCGTGGTTCTGGCGGCAGGGTTCTTTGCGGTGAAGGCGCTGACGAAGGAACCCGAGGCAGCTCCCGAAACCGCGGAGGAATATGCTGCGCTCTTTGCGGCAGATGCTTCGGAGATCACGGAATTCTCCTATACCGTCGATGGTGAGAAGCTGAGCTTTAAGAATACCGCAGACGGATGGGTCTCTGCAGAAGATCCCGAAATGCCGCTCAATACGGAAAAACTCGCATCCATGGTCACTGCGCTGACGGAGATCCGCGGATATAAGCAGATCGATACGCAGGAGGATTTCGGCTTTGCGGAAGGCTCTGTCGAGATCGGTGTAAGAACTGCGGACGGTGCGTTCTTCTGTACGGTCGGCAATGTGAACAGCACTATCGGCAAGGCATATCTGATGACGGACGACGGAACGATCTATACTACGGATCCTGCGATGCGTTCAGAATTCACGGATCCGCTCGGCAGTCTCCTGCTTGCAGATGCGATGCCCGCGATCGATGCAGCGAGCATCACGGGAATCACCGTGAAAAACGGTGAAGAACAGTTCGAGATCGTGAAATGCGATGAACGCGAGCTTTATTATCGCTTCCGCTATATTCTGGAGAATGCGCAGGGCAAAACTCCGCTGGATGAGACCGCGCTGAATACCTATCTTACAAGTGCGACTGCGCCTTATCTCACCTGCGAGAACTATGCGCCGACAGCAGAAGAGCTTTCTGCGGCAGGCTTTGACGATCCTGCGGTGCTGACGATCGCATATGAGGAGCAGACCGATGAAGAAAACGCGGTGACAAAGACCTATCAGCTTTTCTTCGGTAAGACATATGCCGACGAAGCAAGCGATATCGACCGCCGCTATGTCATGCTGGAGGATTCCGAGATGCTCTTCTATATCGTGGAATCCGCGGCAGAGCAGCTGCTCTCTCCCGTGCTTTCCGACCTTGCGCCGAGCTATCTCGCGCAGATGGATTTCTCGGAACTGACGAAATTCAGCTTCGATATCGAAGGCAATGCACATACCATGCTGATGGAAAAACCCGCAGATGAAAAGGTCTATACGCTGGATGGCAAGGAGCTCAACTATGCCTTCCTCGAGAGCTTTTTCCTGGATCTTACGCTGATGACCTCCGAGGGCGGCTATGCGGAAGAACTGCCTGCGGAAGCACCCGCGGTCTCTGCGGAATTCACACAGCAGACGGATAACGGCGTGCAGGAATATACGCTCAATATCTATAAATATAATGAAAACTTCTGCATTGCGGATTTCTCCGGCAGACAGGATAAGATGCTCGTGAGCGTCCGCGACTACAACAGACTTCTTGACAGTTATGCAGAACTGCAGGAAAATGCGGCAAGATAAATCAAATGACCAAACGGAGAGGATACCTCTCCGTTTTTTATGCAAAAGCTATTGTTAAGCCGATCCCGATACAGTATAATTGCTTTTGGAATCGGGGATTTTCCCTTGTACGGAACGGAGCGCATTCATGCATCATTACAGACATACGATTTACGCAAGCTATATCGGATATGTTACGCAGGCGATCGTCAATACTCTGGCGCCGCTGCTTTTTCTGATCTTTCAGAGAGAGTTCAACATTCCGCTCGAGCGGCTGACGCTTCTTTTTACATTTAATTTTCTGACGCAGCTTGTGGTGGATTTCATCACGGCAAAGGTCGCGGATAAGATCGGCTACCGCACCTGCCTTGTCGCTGCGCATATCTTTACGGCGACGGGTCTCGTCGGCTTTGGTGTATTCCCGCATATTTTCGGCGATCCCTTCTTTGGGCTCGTACTGTCGGTGATCTTCAATGCGATCGGCGGCGGCATCATCGAGGTGCTCGTCACACCGATCGTGGAGGCATGCCCGACGGAGAATAAGACCGCGGAAACGGGTGTGCTCCATTCCTTTTATTGCTGGGGCGTCGTGGGCGTGATCCTGCTCTCTACGCTGTTCCTCAATTTCGCAGGGCAGGTAAACTGGCGCCTGCTGACCTGCCTCTGGGCGGTCATCCCTGCGGCAAATGCGGTTTATTTCGGCTTTGTGCCGATCTGTCAGCTGAATGATGAATGCGAGGGAATGAGCCTTCGGGAACTCTTTTCGCATAATATCTTCTGGCTGCTCTTCCTGATGATGCTGACGGCAGGTGCGAGCGAACTTTCGATCAACCAGTGGTCTTCGGCATTTGCGGAAAGCGCACTCGGCGTCTCCAAGACCATCGGTGATATCGCAGGTCCCTGCTTTATCGCGATCACGCAGGGCATCGCAAGGATCCTCTATTCCAAATTCGGGCATAAGGTGGATCTCCTGAGTCTTGTTATCGGCAGCTCTGCGCTCTGCGTACTCTCCTATCTGATCGTATCGCTTTCGCCGTATCCCGTTCTTGCGTTCGTCGGCTGCGGCTTGTGCGGACTTTCCGTGGGCATCCTCTGGCCCTGCGTGCTCAATATCGCACCCATGAAGCTTCCGCGCGGCGGAACGGCAATGTTCGGTTTTCTCGCGATCGCAGGTGATGCGGGCGGCTCCGCAGGTCCTACATTCGTGGGCATGATCGCAGGTGCGTTCGGCGATAATATCAGTGTTGGTCTGCTCTGCGCGGTGATCTTCCCGATCCTGCTGATCACGGTCACGTCGCTCTGCAAAAAAGCAACAAAAAAACAAGGTATTTAAAGATTTACGGGAATGGCTGAGGCATCGGCTGTTCCTGTTTTTTAATGACAAGCGCTTTTCCGCATAGTATAATAAAGGTAAGAAATGCGCAAAGGAGGAAAGACCGTGAATCACAGTAAAAATGAGAAAAACAAAGCTCCGCTGATCTCGGGAGGCATCATGCTGATATTTGTCGGGCTGATGAGCGAGGTATTTGCGCTCGTGCCGATCGGCATCTTCCTGATCGTGTTTCATATCATTCTGAAGAAAAAGGGAAAAGCGAAAAAAGCTCCGAAGCAGGAGCCGCAGTTCGCAAGACCCGAGCAGCCGCGATTTGAACCGCAGAAGCGCTCCGCAGTCGAATACGATGCGGAAACCAAGCGCGCGGTCAAGCGTACGGAAGAATCCCATAGTATCCGCCGCGCACAGTATACGCAGTTTGCGCATGCGCCGCATGTCCGCTTTGATGATATGATGCATCAGGCGCAGGCGGAGATCCGCAATCTGAGAAATATCCGCTATGCACGCAGTGAGCTTACGGGCAGAACGCTCAGCGACACGGTGATCTGGCATAGCCGCAGAGGCGTCTGCACGAGCGTCGTGCAGGTGATCCGTCAGGGAAATCTGCGCTATCCCGACCTCAGTGACAGGGAACTCTCCGAGCGGATCCTTGCGGACAGAGACCTTATGGAGGACCTCGCGCGGTGCCTGGAATGGGAGAAACGCACGGAGATCCGCTGGAACTAAAAAATACTTGCGTATCTTACTCCAAAGTGGTATCATAAAACATATCTTCGCGGGTGTGGCGGAATGGCAGACGCACGGGACTTAAAATCCCGAGTCAGTGATGGCGTGAGGGTTCAAGTCCCTCCACCCGCACCAAACAAAAAATCCCATACAACGTATGGGATTTTTTGTTTGCTTTGGAAAAAGAGGGGCTTGAACCCGCGAGGGCGCGGAGCGTTAAAAAAATTGACCCTGTGCGGTCGATTTTTAGCGCAGCGGGGCGAGACTGCCCCAGTCGAGCCCTTGATTGCGAAGCAATCGCAAGTCCCTCCACCCGCACCAAATCGAGTAGTCATGACTGAATAGTTGAATTACTTATCAAAGCCATATTTACTAATAAATTTGTCTTGTGTTATAATAAATACAACCCAAAACATAGTCTTTAAATTAAAAGGAGATAAATATTCATGAGTACCTATTTTGATTTTTCGTCTTATCTTGAATGCGGGGAAAACAAGTTAAATTCGGAATTTCCTAATTGTGGGGAAGTAACAAAAGCGTTGTTTCAAAAAACACATGATTTTTTGAATATTGATTTTGAAGGTTTGTCAGACAATCGTATATACAGATATTTTTTAAGCAATTTTAATGAAATGATTTGTTTGGCCTTTGAAAAAAATGCATCTCAAAAATATATGCGAAGTTTTTTTGAAATTATGAGCAGTGAACAATTTGTAGAATTTCTTACAAACAAAGCAAAAAGCAAAGCAAAAGATATCCAATTTTTAATCGAAAGATTATGGAATTTTTTTGTTTATGCTCAATATGGTTTTAATAACAGTTTGTTGGAAGAAATTATCAGTTATATTGATGGTCAAATGTAAATGATTTCTTATATACACTGATGTAAACAAAAATCCCATACAACGTATGGGATTTTTTGTTTGCTTTGGAAAAAGAGGATCTCGCACATCCCTCCACCCGTTCGCATCACAGCATTTTTGCGATATGCTTTCCCGAAAAAACGATAATCTCCGATTTTTCTTGGCAAAACTGCATTGATACGTTGACTTTCTTCGAATATGATACTATTATGTTAATATAATAAATGTAAATACCATGATAGAGGTGCGAATTCCATCAGTACTTTCTCTGAAAACCAGGCTGTAGAGAAGGGAAAGGGGATGTCGCCGAGGTTTTGCCACTTGGCCTGAAGAGTGGGAGAGCCGGGCTGCAGGAGAAGATCCTGCAGACTGTCATCCGAACAGGATGGAGTGCTGTTGTGGCATCGTACCAAGGATTTTGTATGAGACCATAGGAGTACTATGGTCTCATTTTTTACTAGAAAAGAGGAAAGTATTTATGGAAAACAAGTCCATTCGTATTGGCGTAGACGTTGGCGGTACCAACACCGATATTTGCGCCATCGATGAGAAAAGCGGAGAATTGATGGTATATAAGCTGCCTTCTTCTCTGCACGACCAGTCTGCCGCAGTTGTGGAAGGCGTAAACGTCATTGCTGATGAATACGGTTTCGTCGGCGAAGATGTCAGCCGCTTCATGCACGGCACCACTGTAGCGACCAACGCTATTCTGGAAGGCCGCGGTGCCAAGACTGCCCTGATCACAACAGGCGGTTTCCGCGATCTGCTGGAGATCGGTCGTCAGAAGCGCCCCGATCTGTATGATCTGCAGGCAGATAAGCCCCGCACACTGGTATCCCGCGATCTTCGCTATGAGATCAGCGAACGTCTTGACTGCAAGGGCGGCGTCGTCCGTCAGATCGACCCCGAAGAGGTCGAGAAGGTCGTTTGCGAGCTCAAAGAAAAGGGTGCGGAATCTGTAGCGGTAATGCTGCTCAACTCCTATCTGAATGCTGACAACGAAGTTCAGGTCAAGCAGATCATGGAGAAGCACTTCCCTGAGGCATTTTTAACCATTTCCAGCGATCTTTCCAAACAGTTCCGTGAATATGAACGTCTGTGCGGTACCGTGCTCAATTCCTTCGTCGGTCCGGAAGTTGAAAAATACATGAACAACCTGAAACAGACTCTGGAATCCATCGGTATCGACAATACCTACATCAACCACTCCAACGGTGGTCTGATGTCCATTGATGAATCCATGCAATTCCCGGTAAAGACTGCTCTGTCCGGCCCCGCTGCAGGTGTTGTAGGCGCGCAGTATATTACCGATCTGATCAATGAAAAAGACCTGATCACTGTTGACATCGGCGGCACAAGCACCGATATCAGCCTTGTAGTAAACGGTCGCTTCGAAGCTTCCGATGAAAAAACCATCAGCGGCTATCCCGTTCGTATCCCCTCCATCGATATCTCCACGATCGGTGCAGGCGGCGGCAGTATCGGCTGGATCGACAGCGGCGGCATCCTGAAGGTAGGACCTCAGAGTCCAGGCGCGAACCCCGGTCCCGCATGTTACAATCTCGGCGGCAAGGAAGCTACCATCACAGATGCCCGCGTTGCGCTGGGTCACCTCAATCAGGAAGCACTGCTCGGCGGCAGACTCCCCATTCGCTCCGAACTGTCGAATGAAGTTGTCGGCAAGCTGGCAGATAAGATCGACATGACGCTGCTGGAAACAGCTCGCGGAATCATCTCCGTATCCAACTCCAACATCGTCAAGGAGATCAAGAACGTTACAGTTGCAAAGGGCTATAACCCCACAGAATTCTGCCTTGTAGCATTCGGCGGCTCCGGTCCGCTCCATGCTGCAGAACTGATGGAAGAAATGAGCATCCAGAAGGCTCTGATCCCCAAAACTCCCGGTCTCCTGGCAGCATACGGTCTGCTGACAGAAAACATGCGCCGCGACTTTGTCCAGACTTACGTTATGGACATCTCCGATGACTGCGCATCTGTTCTGGAACAGTGGTTCGCTGCACTCGAAAAGGATGCTGAATGCTGGTTTGATCAGGAAAACATCGATCAGTCCCTGCGCAGCCGCGAATACTTCCTGGATATGCGCTACAAGGGTCAGAACCACGAGATCCGCGTGCCTATTACCATGAAGGATATCACTTCTGCTCAAACACTGAGGGATGCATTTACAGCAGCTTATGAGCGTCTGTATTCCTTCAGCTCCAAGGATACCGTTCAGATCGTAAACTTCGGTCTGTCCGCAGTGGGCGATATCGTATACCCTGTTATCGTCAAGGACGAATATGCCGGCGAAGATCCCTCCGCTGCGGTCATTGGCAGCCGCCACGTTTACGAAGGCAACGGTCAGTATGCAGACTATACACTGTATGACCGCGACAAGCTGCACAACGGCAATGTGATCCCCGGTCCCGCGATCATCGAACAGATGGACAGCACGACCATCGTTCTTTCCAACCAGAAAGCTACGGTGGACCAGTTCCTGAACATGATGATCGAGCGCAAATAAGCGAAAGGAGTGTGTGATATGAAAGAGATCAATTCAATTACGTTGGAGATCATATCCAACGGCATCACCTCCATCGCGGAACAGATGGGCGTGATCCTCGCCAAGACAGGCTACAGCACAAACATTAAGGAACGTAAAGACCTTTCCGTTGCAGTATTCAGTGCGGAAGGCAAGCTTCTGTCCTTGGCTCAGCATATCCCGCTGCATTTCAGTTCTCTGTCCGGCGCAGTAGAAGTCCTTACAGAGAAATACAGCATTGAGGATATCCACGATGGCGACGTTTTCATCGCCCACGACCCCTATA
>JAZRGP010000413.1:0-3187 GCA_045644225.1 Christensenellaceae bacterium
CTCATGATCAGCACATTGCCGTAAGGCACAGGCTGCTTGTAGCTATGCGAATGGAACTGCGGCAGAGGCGTGCTCACCGTCTTTCTCCGTGCAAATCTCCTGACGTGCTTGATCATATAGGAGATCTCCGTCAGTACAAGACCGCTTTCGCACATAAAGCCTTCGTAATGGCTCTTGCCGAGGTCCGCTTTCAATGCATCGTTGACCTCATTTTCGTATTTCTTTATTACCGCATATAATTTTTTCAGCTGCTCAATACGGAACTGTACCGAAACGGTCGCACCGCTTCTGTAAAATGCCCGCTGCTTTTCCAGCAGAGTCCCGATCTGCTCACTTCTCATATTGTCACTCCAATCTGCCGCCTGCTCGTAAAAGCCTTCCAGTTCCTTCCGCGTCATCAGCACGGGAACGGGATAAAGCGGGTTTGCTTCTTTTTCCGCATGTTTGGACAGCGAGCGGATATCCTCTCGCCTGATCCCCGTCAGCTTTTCCGGAATGTTCATTCTCCTGTTCAGTTCCCTGATCGCAGCGATAAACTTTTCCGCACCTTCCTTCGGGGAGTCCGCTTCATTGCAGACACCTGCCGCAATACCGAGGATGCGGAGCTTTTTATGCACTTTTTTTCCGTAAGCTTCCAGCACATACGGCATCATTACCGCATTTGCCAGTCCGTGAGGCGTGCTGTATTTGCCGCCAAGGGCATGTGCGAGCGCATGGATATATCCGACGTACGATTTCGAGAAGGAGATGCCTGCCTTGTATGCGGCATGGAGCATATTTTCTCTCGCTGCATGGTCTTTGCCGTCGCAGTATGCCTTTTCCACATTCTCAAAAACCAGCTTCACCGCTTCCTGCGCCAGTCTGCGCGTTTCTTTCGTCGTGGAGCGTCCGATAAATGCTTCCACGGCATGCGTCAGCGCATCAACACCCGTCGTTGCCGTCAGGTGCTGCGGCAGGGAGTATGTGAGCGCCGCATCCAGCACCGCATATCGCGGGATCAGCGGAAAACTCATGATCGCATACTTATGATGCGATACGGGATCCGTGATCATCGCAGCAAGCGTCGTTTCGCTTCCCGTTCCCGCTGTGGTCGGGATCGCGATCAGCAAAGGCAGTCTGCGCCATACTTTCAGCTTGCCGCCCAGCTGATTGACCGTTCTTCTCGGATATGCCACACGCGCACCTACCGCCTTTGCGCAGTCCATTGCCGAGCCGCCGCCGATCGCTATGATCGCGCTGCAGTTCTCCGCATAATATACCTTAAGCGCATCTTCGACGTTCTGAACCGTAGGGTTCGCCTGCGTATCACTGTAAACCGCATAAGAAACCGTGCTCTCTTTCAATGCATCTTCAACAGGCTTCAGCAGACCGCTGCTGCGGATCCCGTTATCCGTAACCACAAGCACAGATGCGGTCTTTTCCTGCTTCAATACTTCTCCCAGCATCGAGCACGAACGAACGATCTTCGGCTCTCTGTACGGAAGTATCGGCAGTGCCAGTCTGAAAGCCGCCTGAAACGCACGGCAAAATATTCTTTTCGGTAAAAACATAATTCTCCTTAATTACCCCGGAGACCCTTTTTGTCACGACCGTACCGCAATGGCGGTCGTTGACACATCAACAATTTTAAATTTTAGCACTTTCATGTTGAGTTGTCAACGAAACGCATTCGCAGCGCAATAAAAAAAGAGCTTCCCTCTTCGGGAAGCTCTGCGTCAATCAGATATTATAACGGAACTGGCGAATCAGGTAGTCCACATCATTATCTCTAATACCGTAATTCGCGATCATATCTGCCTGGATCTGTCTAAGCAGTTCTCTTGCTCTGGATGCTTCGCAGTCATTTGCTGCTTTGATTGCTGCCAAATACTTGTTGTAATCACTGGAATTCATGATCAACCCTCCTTGATAATTTTATATTTTAAATCAGATATAGGAAATCTTGTTGCCGACAACTTTGAAATACGGACATTCGTTTTCGATATCTCTCGTCAGTTTTTCTACAAGCTGCTTGCATTCATCCGCATTCAGGTCTACAAAGAGATATTCCGGCTTATTTTTGTATTCAGGGTTGTCGTTCATCTTTGCATATTCAATGCAGAAAGGCGTGGGGGCATTTGTGTTCCATCCCTCAAACCAGACTTCCAGTTCAGTCGGCTTTGCAACGAGCGCATAATTCTTTGTCGCATTTCTCATTTCAGCCATCTGCTCGTTATCCGGACCGATCAGGTGCTTCAGCGTCGCCTTAATTGCATAATACGTATAAAAATTCGAGAGATCGCGCATCGCCTTCGGGCCTGCGCCTCTTTTCTTCGTGATGCGGTTTCCCGAGATCTCGAATCCGGGAACTTTGGAGATGTATTTTTCCATCAGAACGCGCTCAAGCTCCCAACGGGCTTCGCTTGTAAACAGATAATCGAACTCCTTGTTGATCACATCTGCGCCCCATTCCTGACGGTTCGCATTCTTTACCTGCATAAAGCTTGCATCAAGGGTATCGGTATAGCCTGCAGGATGGTGAACAGCAAATTCATACTTATCCTGGCGAACCTTGAATATCATATAAAGCCCCTCAGGGAAATCAGGATTTGCGGACATGTTCTTGAGCATCTCAATGATCTTCATACCCATCAGATGCGGAAGAATACCCGTCTTAACCATCTGAAGTTCGCGTTCGGCTTCCTCAGTACTCACAGATCTTTCTCTTGCGTTATATCCGTTGTTTGTGTTTCCGCCTGCGTTGTTTCCTTCCTTGGCTTTCTTTTTCTTATACTGATTGATAAGAAATATCGTTCCAAAAATAACAACCGCAAAAAACAGTGTATATCCCATACATTGCCTCCAAATAACGTGTTTTCTACTGTTTCCGCACAGGAAAACAGTCTTTTTTATATTGATTTTCGTTCAAGATTCTTATATTGATTATGACACCTTAATATCGTTTTGTCAATAATGGTAAGACCGGGAATCCCTTCGCAAAGGCAAAAAGAGCCTCCCTCTTCAGGAAGCTCTTTCAAATATTCTTATCTCAGAAACAGCGGTGCGAATACCAGTGCAACGATGCTCATCAGCTTGATGAGGATGTTCATGGAGGGACCTGCCGTATCCTTCAGCGGGTCGCCGATCGTGTCGCCGACAACTGCGGATTTGTGGCACTTGCTGCCCTTGCCGCCGTGGTTGCCTTCTT